>JADLBB010000246.1 GCA_020848055.1 Chloroflexota bacterium
AACCCGGTGGCGCGCCAGAACGCCGCAGCCGCGGACCCGCCTCGCGACTGGTACGGCGGTGAGACCACATCCCCGCTGCAGGACCTCAAGGTGCGCCAGGCCATCGAGATGGCCATCGACAAGGAGGCCCTGATCGGTCCGTTCTATGGCGGACGTGGATCGGCTGCCGACATCTTCCTGCCGCCCTCCAGCGGCTGGTTCGACGCGGTCAAGGCCGGGGTCACGCCGGTGGAGTTCAGCACCTCGGGCGCTGCCGACCTGCTCGCGCAGGCCGGGTTCACCGCCGACAAGCCCGCCACCATCCACTTCTGGTACCCGACCGAGGTCACCCGGCCGTACATGCCCGATCCGAAGGGCATCCACGGCGCGATCATGCAGATGCTCATCGACGCCGGCTTCGACGTCGTGCCGCACAGCGACATCTGGGACAGCCCCGGATACCTGTTCGACGCGCAGAACGGCTACTACGACCTGCACCTGCTGGGTTGGACGGGTGACTACGACGATCCTTCGAACTGGTACGGCGTGCACTTTGGCTACAGCCAGGGCAAGCCGGCCGCACAGTTCGGATGTGACGTCGACGGCCTGGAGCAGGCGATCGACGATGCCAACGCCGAGCTCGACGAGACCGCGCGCGGCGAGGCCTGGGCCAAGGTGGCCGGGCTGATCCAGGGCAACGTCTGCTTCGTCCCGCTCGCCCACGGCGATACGGCCCTGGCCTTCACGAGTGAGGTCCAGGACTACAAGCCGAACCCGACCGGTTCGGAGAGCTTCGCGAGCGTCTGGCTCAGCGGCGAGTAGGCTTGCCGTTGACCCGCTACTGACTGAGAGGGCCCTGGCCGCGCGCCGGGGCCCTCTCGCCACATCAACGGAGGTACGTTGGGCAAGTTCATCCTGCGCCGGCTCCTGCTGCTGATCCCGATCCTGCTGGGGCTGACGGTCCTCGTCTTCGGATTCATCCGCGCGCTGCCGGGCGACCCGGCCGGCGCGATCCTCGGTGAGCGAGCCACCGCCGAGGCGATGGAGCGCGTTCGCAGGGCGCTGGGACTGGACCGGCCGCTGATCGAGCAGTACTGGGACTACCTGACCGGGCTGTTCAGGCTCGATCTTGGGACCAGCTTCATCACCAACCGCGACGTGACCGCGGACTTCCTGCAGCGATTCCCGGCCACCATCGAGCTGACCGTCGCGGCCATGATCTTCGCCATCGGGCTCGGCATCCCGCTGGGCATGATGACGGCCAAGCGCCGAGGGACCTGGCTCGACTCAACCGGCACGATCCTGTCGCTCATCGGCATCAGCATCCCGATCTTCTTCCTGGGCCTGATGCTCAAGTGGGCCTTCGCGATCGAGTTTCCGATCCTGCCCGACTCGGGCCGCATCGACCTGGTGAAGTACGACTTCGATCGCGTCACCAACTTCATGACCATTGACGCCCTGCTGGCCGGGAGCTGGGGCGGCTTCGTCGACGCGCTGCGCCACCTGGTCCTGCCGGGCATCGCGCTCGGCACGATCCCCCTCGCCATCATCATGCGCATCACCCGAGCGAGCGTGGTCGACGTGATGAACGAGGACTACGTCCGCACCGCCAACGCCAAGGGATTGCCGGCGGGCACCGTGGACGGGCGGCACATCCTGCGTAACGCGCTGCTGCCGGTCGTGACGGTGATCGGCCTGCAACTCGGGCTGCTGCTCGGTGGCGCCATCCTGACCGAGACGATCTTCGGCTGGGCCGGCGTCGGCAAGTGGATCTACGACGCCGTGGTCAACAACGACTACCAGGTCATCCAGAGCGGCGTGCTCATCCTGGCGGTCATCTTCATCGTCGTGAACCTGCTGGTCGACGTCAGCTATGCCTATCTGAACCCACGGATCCGCTACTCGTGACCGCGCCAGCTGCGACGATGGGAGCTGCGGTCGAGGATCGGCCCATCGGCCTTTGGACCGATGCGCTGAGGCGCATGCGCCACAGCCCGTCGGCCATCATCGGCGCCACGATCATCAGCCTCCTGCTGCTGATGGCCATCTTCGCGCCATTCCTGGCGCCGTACGATCCGCTCAAGGGCAACCTGTCCGACAGCTACCTTCCGCCGTCGGCCGATCACTGGTTCGGCACCAACGTGCAGGGCCAGGACATGCTGTCGCGCATCATCTTCGGCTCGCGCCTGACGCTTGGCATCGCGGTGCTGTCGGTGACCATCGGCGTGGCCGTCGGCGGCTTCTTCGGCGCGCTGGCCGGCTACTTTCGCGGCCCGGTGGACGCGATCATCATGCGCAGCGTCGACATCCTGCTGGCCATCCCGGGCCTCCTGTTCGCCATCGCGGTGGTGACGTTCCTGGGGCGTGGCGTCGTGCAGATCGCGGTGGCCATCGCCATCGTCAACGTGCCGATCTTCGCGAGGTTGCTGCGCAGCAGCCTGTTGAGCCTGCGCGAGGCCGATTACGTCGTCGCCGCGCGGTCGGTGGGCGTGCGAGGACCGGCATTGCTGACGCGCCACATGCTGCCCAACGCGATCAGCCCGCTCATCGTGCAGGCCACGCTGGCGCTGGCCACCGCGGTGGTCGATGCTGCCGCCCTCGGATTCCTTGGCCTGGGACCGCCAGATCCGCGCACTCCGGAGTGGGGCTCCATGCTGTCGGACACGTATCGCTACCTGGGCAGCGCGATCCACCTCGCCTTCTTCCCGGGCATCGCCATCGTCCTGTCGGTGCTGGGCTTCAACCTGCTCGGCGACGGGATGCGCGAGGCGCTCGATCCGAAGTTGCGCCGATGAGAGACCGCATGGAGCGATCCCGGCGAGCGCCGGATCCGGAGATGCCGCTGCTGCGCGTGCGCGACCTGGCGGTCACGTTCGGCTCCGGCGATCGGGAGGT
>JADLBB010000247.1 GCA_020848055.1 Chloroflexota bacterium
GCGCCCGTCAGCCCGATCTCCTCCAGCGTCGCTCCCGATGCGATCCGCAGCTGGTCGGCGACGAGGTCGCGCCCGGTGACGGCCTCGGTGACCGGGTGCTCGACCTGGAGCCGCGTGTTCATCTCCAGGAAGAAGAACTCGCCCGAATCGGCCAGGAGCATCTCGACCGTGCCGGCGCTGGCGTAGCCGACGGCCGCAGCGGCGCGAACGGCGGCTGCCCCCATGCGCTCGCGCAGCTCGGGCGACACCGATGGTGCCGGGGCCTCCTCGACCACCTTCTGGTTGCGCCGCTGGGCGGAGCAGTCGCGCTCACCGAGATGCACGCCATGGCCGTGCGTGTCGAACAGGACCTGGATCTCGACATGGCGGGAGCCGGAGAGGTAGCGCTCCAGGATGAGCCGATCGTCGCCAAAGGCACGGGCTGCCTCGCGTCGAGCCGCGCCGAGGGCTTCGGCCAGGTCGGCGGCGACACGCACCACGTGCATGCCCTTGCCGCCGCCGCCCGCCGAGGGCTTGACCAGCAGCGGGAAGCCGATGCGCTCCGCCTCGCGCTGCAACGTCGCGTCGTCCTGGACGTCGCCGTCGTAGCCGGGGACGGTCCGGGCGCCGGCCGCATCGGCCCGTTGCCGCGCTGCCGCCTTGTCGCCCATGGCCGCGATGGCCGACGCCGGCGGTCCGATCCAGCGCAGGCCCGCCCGGGTGACCGCGGACGCGAATGCCGCGCTCTCGGCCAGGAACCCGTAGCCGGGGTGCAGCGCATCGGCGCCGCTGCGTCGAGCAACCTCCAGCAGCGCCTCGGCGTCCAGGTAGGTCGTGATCGGGTGGGCCTCATCCACGCCGGAGGGTGCCCGCTCATCGGTCGCATGGACCCCGATGGTGCGGACGCCCAGCCCGCGTGCGCTGCGCGCGATCCGTTCGACGATCTCGCCACGATTGGCGATGAGCAGTGTCCGGATGGGCAGGTGCTCGCCACGGGGAGCGGCTTGCTCACCTGCGACCGCTGAGAGCGACGAACGCGACACCCGAACTCGCGATCCGATGCGCTGTGCCGGTAGGCGGCCGCTGGCGATCCAGCGCTGCACGGTTCGGACGGCCACACCAAGTTCTTCGGCCACCTCCCGCGGCGTCAGTTCGTCACGCATGTCGTGATTGTCGCATTCCGAGCCTCGGACTTGACCTACTCGCGGTCCCAGTCCGGTCGTCGCCGTTCGAGAAACGCCGCCAGGCCCTCCTGGCCCTCGGCCGAGGCGCGCAGCTCGGCGATGCGTCGCACCGTGTGTCGTCGCGCCTGCGCAGCGTCCAGCGTGCGCAACTCGCGAACCAAAGCCTTCGATGCGCGCGCCGCGTCCGGCCCGGCCGCCAGCAGCGCTTCGGTGACGCGAACGACGGCCGCATCCAGCTCCGCCTCATCCGCGACGACCTCGTGCACCAGGCCGATGCGCCGCGCCCGCTCGGCATCGAACCGGATGCCGGTCGTGAACAGTGCGCGAGCGTGAGATTCGCCGATCTTCGGCAGTACGAAGGTGCTGATGACCGCCGGCAGGATCCCCAGTCGCGTCTCGGTGAAGCCGAACGTCGCGTCCGCGGTGGCGATGACGACGTCCGCGACGGCGCACAGGCCCATGCCGCCCCCGAGCGCCGCTCCCTGCACGCGTGCCACGACCGGGGCGGGGCAGGCATCGATGGCGTCGAACATCGACTGCATCGCCTCGGCGTCGTGCTCGTTGTCGGCGGCGGTGAGGCCGATCGACGAGCGCATCCACTCGATGTCCGCACCGGCGCAGAAGGCCGGGCCGGCGCCGGACAGGACCACCCCGCGCAGGACGGTGGGCGGCTCGGTGGCGAACACGGTGAACGTGCGGCGCAACTCCGCGATCAGTTCGGCGTTGAACGCGTTGCGGACGTCCGGGCGATCGAGCGTGACCCATGCGAACGCGCCATCGCGCTCGACGCGCAGCCCGCTCACCGGCCGCGCCCGCGGCGATGGAACGGCTCGGCCACGGCGCGCACCTGGGTCAGCAGGGGCTCCTCGAGCCAGACGACGTCGGTGCCGTCGGGCACGTCCACGGTCGCGGTCGTGCCGACCGGGCCCACCAGGCCCAGCACCAGCCGCGTGCGGCCTTCGTCGGTGGTCTCGACCAGGTAAGCGGCCTCGACGTCGGTCGCGCCGAGCGCCTCGGTCAGCCTGCGCTCCAGGTCGCGCGTGTCGCGGCCCGGCACCCGCACGACGATGGAGCGCGAGCGCGTTGGCTCGAACAGGGGCTCATCGGTTGCGGGCAGGCGACCTTCGGCCAGGGCGGCCAACTCATCGGCCTCGAAGCGGTAGGGCACCGGTCCGGCCGGGTCCATGATCGCCGGAAGGCCGGCGGACGCCAGGTTGGCGATGGCGATTCGAGCCGGCAGCGGCAGGCTGGCGGTGTTCAGCGGCGCCCAGGCAGCCAGGGCGCCCACCGATCCGAACACCACGCTGACCGGCGCGTCGCCCTCCCGCGCCAGCATGACGCTGATCTCGACCTGTGCGTCGTCGTTGACGGCCGATTCGAGCGCCGTCTTCGCCTCGGTGCCGTGCTCGGGTGGGACCGGCAGCAGCAGGGTGCTGCTCATGAGCGTCCGATAGAACGCATGGAGCGGCCCGACGTCGCCCCGTGTCTCGGCGTCGCGCGCGGCGAGCATGGCATCGAACAGGTTGGCGGCGCTCTCCTCGAGGCTGCCCGACGGCACGGAGCGGTCATGGGAACCGGGAGCTGGGCGATCGATCGCATGGTCCATCCGACGGTGAGCGTACCCGATGCTGGTAGCATCGAGCCATGATCCGGGGCATCGACCATCTCGTCATCGCCTGCGCAGATCCGGACGCGGCCGCCGAGGAGCTCGGCGCACAGCTCGGCCTGGCCGTCACGGGCGGTGGCCGGCACGCCGGGCGCGGCACGTGGAACCGGATCGCATGGCTGGCCGACGGCTCCTACCTGGAGCTGATCGGCGTCGATGACGCCGGGCTGGCCCGCGCCAACCCGGTCGGCGCCGCCGCGGTGCGCATCATCGAGGAGCACGGTGGCGGACTGGCGACCTACGCGCTCCTCGATGACGATGTCGAGACCGCCGCCGCGGCACTGGGGGCGCTTGGCTCGTTCGGCCCGGTTGAGCATGGCAGCCGTGCCCGACCGGACGGCGAGCTGGTCGAGTGGTGGACGTCGTTCCCGCTCGAACCCCTGGCCGCGTCCTCGGCGCCCTTCCTGATCCAGCATGCGTACGCCGGGGCGGAGTGGGGCCCTGATGCCATGGCCGCACGCGCGGCGCTGCGTCACCCGCTGGGCTCGCCGGTCTCGCTGGTTCGCCTGGATATCGCCAGCGACGATCCGCCCGGTTCGGCGGGCACCATTCACGACCAGCTCGGGCTCGACTTCTGGGCGGTCTCCGACCTCGCCGTGGCGGACCTGGGCCGCCACGTGCTGCGGCTGGTCCCGACGCGCGAGATGCCGACGCCGGCGGTGGTCACCCTGGCAGCCGATCTGGAGGCCCCGGTCACCGTCACCGCGCTCGGCCTGCGCTTCGACGTCGAGCGCGCCGCCGTCACATCCGGTACAGGCTGAACCCCGGTTCGGGTATCGGCGCGTTGAGGGCGGCCGAGATCCCCAGCGAGAGCACTCGCCGCGTGGCCATCGGATCGATAACGCCGTCATCCCACAGCCGTGCGGTCGAGTGGTACGGGGAGCCCTCCTGTTCGTACGTCTCGATGATCGGGGCCTCGAACGCGTCACGGTCCGCATCGGTCTCGAAGGCGCCATGGACCGTGGACAGGACCCGGGCCGCCTGGGCGCCACCCATGACGCTGATCCTGGCATTCGGCCACATCCACAGCTGGCGCGGGCCGTAGGCGCGGCCGGCCCTGCCGTAGTTGCCGGCGCCGAAGCTGCCACCGATGATGACCGTGAACTTGGGCACGTTGGTCGTGCTCACCGCTGTCACGAGCTTGGCCCCGTCACGCGCGATGCCGCCGGCCTCGTAGTCACGCCC
>JADLBB010000248.1 GCA_020848055.1 Chloroflexota bacterium
ATCCTGGCCGAGTTCCTGCCGCAACAACTGAGCGAGGGCGAGATCCTCGCGCTCGTGCGGGAGGCGATCGCCGCGACCGGCGCCTCGACCCCGGCCGACCTCGGTCGGGTCATGGGTGCCGTCTCACCGCGCACGAAGGGCCGGGCCGACGGGGCCATGGTCAGCGGCATCGTGCGACGCGAGCTGGGCGGAGGCTGAGCCGGATGTTCATTCCACGCACGCTGTCGGAGCAGGGCAGCCGCATCGGCCGGGGGGCCATCGGGCGCATCGTCGTGGTCACGGCGATCATCGCGATCACGCTCTTCGCCATCCTCTCGGCCAACATCACCGTCGGCCAGGAGAACCTGGACGTCGGACAGCTGGCACCGCGCGACATCCGCGCGCCGCGTGCGATCGAGTTCGACTCGCCCAGCCGTACCGAGGCGGCCCGCTCGGCGGCGGCCGACGAGGTCACGCCGGTAACCACCACCGTGCGCTCGCCCGCGGACAACAGCGAGGACCAACTGTCCGCGTACGATCTGATGTCACGCCGCGTGGAACGCACGCTGGAACGCCGCGACTCGGGGACGCTCGACGCCGACGAGGTCCTGGAGCGCCTCGCCGACGAGGACGCGATCTCCATCAACGACCGGGCTGCCGTGGCCGAGATGCCGCTGGCGCGCTGGAAGACGGTTGCCGCGGCCGGACGGGTGGCGCTCGCCACCGGGCTGGCCGATCCGATTCGCGAGGACCAGCTGTCCTCGGCTCGCCGGAGCGTCCGAGACCTGGTGACGACGGACCTCCAGGGTGGCGAGCGCGCGCTGGCGGGCGACCTGGCCGCGGAGTTCGTGGCGCCGACCGAGGTCATCGACCAGCAGGCCACCGACCAGCTGATCGAGCAGGCGCGAGCCGAGGTCCCGCCGGTGGTCGTGTCGATCCAGGCCGGGCAGCGCATCGTCAACGAGGGCAACCCGATCACGGTCGAGCAGTTCGAGATCCTCGACGCCCTCGGCCTCACCCGGCCCGAGGTCGACCTCGGCACGGTGGTCGGCAATGCGCTGCTGGCCGTCCTGCTCGCGGCGTTGCTGGTCGGGTATCTGTGGCGCTTCGAGCCGGCGATCTGGCACCGCAATCGGTCGCTGCTGCTGTTCGTGCTGGCCCTCGTGTTCGCGGCGCTCGTGCTGCGGATTGCCGCCGATCGTGCGCTGTGGGCCTTCGTGGTGCCGACCGGTACGGTCGTGCTGCTGACCGGGTTGCTCCTCGGCGGAGGGGCCGGTGCCGCCATGACCGCCGCGCTGGCGGTGCTGGCCGGCGTGATGAACCGCGATGCGCTGGACCTGGCCGTGTACGTGATGGCCGGAGGTACGGCCGCCCTGGTCACGCTGGCGCATGGCGAGCGCCTCAACGCCTTCTTCCGCGTCTTCGTTGCCCTGGCCGTCACCAACATCGGGGTGGTCGTCGCCTTCAGCCTGCTCGGCCAACGCGACCTGGCGGGCACGCTGCAGCTGACCGCGGCCGGGGTGGTCAACGCCCTGTTGTCGGTCATCGGAGCGGTCGGCAGCTTCGCGGTGCTGGGCAACCTGTTCGGCATCCTGACCGTGTTCCAGATGCTGGAACTGGCCAACCCGTCCAACCGCCTCCTGCGACGGCTGCTGCTCGAGACCCCCGGCACGTATCACCACAGCGTCATGGTCGGCAACCTTGCCGAACGCGCCGCGGAGACGATCGGCGCCGACCCGCTGCTCGCCCGCGTCGCGGCCTACTACCACGACATCGGAAAGATGGCGAACCCGCTGGCGTTCATCGAGAACCAGGCCGGCGCGCACAACATCCACGACGACCTGAGTGCCGAGACGAGTGCGCGGATCATCGCCGCGCACATCCGAGACGGGATTGAGCTCGGCCATGCCAACGGGCTTCCGGTCCAGATCGTTGCTTTCATCCCGCAGCACCACGGGACGAGCATCATGAGCTACTTCCACGGTAAGGCCCTGCGCGAGGTGGACGGTCGAGCCGAGCTGGTGGACGAACGGATCTTCCGCTACCCGGGACCCAAACCGCAGAGCCGTGAGGCCGCGATCCTGATGCTCTCCGATGGCGTGGAGGCATCGGTCCGTTCGCTGGACACCAAGGACGAGGCCTCCATCCGCGCCATGGTCGATCGGATCGTGGATGCGCGCGTCAACGACGGCCAGCTCGACGACGCGGAACTGACGCTCAAGCACATCACCCAGATCAAGGAGGCCTTCGTGGCTCAGCTGCTGGGGATGTACCACTCGCGGATCCAGTACCCCGACAACGTGGTGCCGATGGAGGGCCGGCGCGAGGCCTGATCTTGAGCCCGGAGGCACTCCGCGGCTAGGATGGACGCCTGATGGGCTGTGCCGTGACGTTCCACGATCGGATCGGCCACGACCGCATAGGCGAGGCGGTCGAACCGATGGGGGTGGAACAGGTGTTGGCCCTGATCGAGGACGGCGTGTGCGAGACCGTCCGGGCAGCCTTCGGGACGGTGCCCACCGAGGTCGAGTTGACCCTGACCGCCGATGCCGACATGGAGCGGCTCAACTTCGACCACATGGGCGAGCGCGGACCGACCGACGTGCTGTCCTTCCCACTGCACCAATGGTCGACCGACGGTGCGTCCAGCCTGCTGTCGGATGACGACGGCATCTCGCCGCCCGGGCCACTGCTGCTGGGCGACGTCGTCATCGACCTTGACCAGGCCCTGCGACAGGCGGCCGAGGGCGACTGGAGCGTCGGGGAGGAGCTGGTCCTGCTGGCCATCCACGGCACGTTGCACCTGCTGGGCCACGACCATGCCGAGATGACGGACGAGCAGCGCATGCGCGACCTGGAGCGCCGGGTGCTGACGGTGCTGCATCGCCGTCATCGGGATGTCTCCTGGCAGCCGGGTTCGCTGTTCGACCGGGCCGGCCACGCGGTGACGACCGGCAGCTGACCTACTCGCCGATGGAACGCCGAGCGTCCAGTTCGGGCGGCGGTGGCGTTCCATCCAGCACCGCGCGCGCCGCCATCGCGGCCGATGCCGGCCCGGTGCTGATGCCCCACGGTCCGTGGCCGGCACACACGTACAGGCCGCCGGGGCTGCCGGGCACGCTCCCGATGAACGGGCGGCCGTCCACCGATTGCGGCCGCGCGCACGTCCGGCGACCGACGATGCGGGCGTCCGCCACGGACGGCATGTAGCTCAGTGCTCGCGACATCAGGAAGTCGGCTACGCGGGCCTCGTCGGGCTCGACCGGCAGGAAGGTCGATCCGATGGTCGTGATGCCGGCGGCGCTGGCCACGCTGAACAGCGACGGCGGGTCCGCCTGCTCGCTCGACGCCGCGCGCTCGGTCGCCGCGGCGGGCCGGTTGATGGCGTCGCCCTCGTCCTCCTCGATGACGTGCGTCGGTGCGAGTCCGGCCAGCTCGACCTGCACGGTGACGCCCCACGTCGGCACGATCGGGCGCCAGGCGCCGGCCGGGTCGACGATGCGCGGCGTCCACGGCCCGGCAGCGACCAGCACCGCGCCGGCCGAGATGGTGCTGCCGCCTTCCAGCCGCACGCCGGTCGCGCGTCCGTCGGCCACGTCAACCTGCGCGGCCTCGCCGACGTTGAACCGCGCCCCACGCTCGGCCGCGAGATCGGCCCAGGCCTCGGTGGCGGCGGCCGGGGGCACCGGGTAACCGGTCGCCAGCAGCACGGCCGTGAGGCCCTCGACCAACAGTGGCTCCAGCTCGGCCACCTCGGCCGGCCCGAGGAACGTTGGCTGCAATTCGGGGAAGGCGTCGGCCATGCGGTCCGCCTGGCGTCGGGCGGCATCGGGATCGCGGTTGAGCTGCAGCAGCCCGGCCGGTTGGCGCCCGAGCGCGAAGGCGCCGGCCGATGGACCGTCCGCCAACGCGCGGTATCGGTCCAGGCTCTCGACATACAGGGTGGCCAGCACCGGGTCGAACGGGTGCTGGATGGCGCCCAAGTTGCGCCCGGATGCTCCGGCACCGATGGCGCGGCCCTCGACGACGACGACCCGCGCGCCGCGGTCGGCCATGATGGCGGCCGCCGAGCAGCCGATGATCCCGCCGCCGACGACGACGACGTCGGCCGTGCTCCGGGATCCTGTCTCGTTCACGCAGGACAGGATACCGAAGGACGGATGCCCGACCCGGGCTGGTCCGGGTAGCATCGGGCCGGCATGAAGGTGGTCTGCGGCCTGGGCAACCCGGGCGAGCGCTATCGGTTCACCCGGCACAACGTCGGCTTCCGGGTGGTGGACCTGCTGTCCGACCGCTGGGGGCTGACCGGCGAGGGACGCCTGTCCGATGGCGCGGCCGTGCTGGACCACCGCCATCCCGAGCACGGTCGCGTGCTGCTGGTGAAGCCGATGCGCTACATGAACCGATCCGGTGGCCCGCTGCGCGCCGCCCTGCGCCAGACCGATGTCGACGTTGCAACCGAGCTGCTGCTGGTGACCGATGACATCGACCTGCCGCTAGGCCGGGTGCGGCTGCGACGCGGCGGCTCCGCCGGCGGCCACAACGGCCTGCGCGACGTCATCGCGACCCTCGGGACCGACGAGTTCAACCGCCTGCGGATCGGAGTCGGGCGCGCCGGTGACGCGGTCAGCCACGTGCTGGCCACATTCCGGCCCGACGAGCGCGACCTGGCGACCGAGATGGTAGCGGTCGGCGCAGACGCCGTCGGGACTTGGCTGCGGCTCGGGATCGAGGGCGCGATGAACGAGTTCAACGGCTTGGAGCGCGAGTAGGAGCCGGGCCACGGCTCTCTCGGGGCCGCTTCTTGGCGGATTCGTGCCACTGGGGCACAAATCGGCCGTCGGTGCCGCGCGGTGTGCGGGGGAGGCACGCAACAGCCACGTTGAGGCCGCGGGCCGCCCTGCCCGGGCCTTTGCATGACGGCCGTGTGCCATCGGGGCACAGGGCAGCCACGCACCACTGCTGTGCTTGGCCGATGCGTGCGCAGCCCGCACACGGCGCGCGCGATCTCCGCCCTCCGCGGTGCCGTACCATGCGCGCATTCCAGGATCGTCACGCGGCGGTGATCGCCGCGTCGCCGCGCTCGTCGACGCCCTTCGGCCATACCTGCCGCAATCGGGCGTCCTTCGCGTGCCCGCGGCCGCGCGCGCGGCCCACCTCGCCGCCCGGTTGGCCGAGCTGCCACGCACCGCACCGCTGGTCGTGGTCACCCGCAACGACGACGAGGCGCACCGCATCGCCGACGACCTGGCGGGCTGGATCGGTGGTGGCCGGGTGCGAACGCTGCCGGAGCGCGCGGCGCTCCCGCTGGAGCGGTCGCTCCCCGAGCACGACGAGTCGGCCGAGCGCCTGTCGGTGCTGGCGGGTATCGGCGCGCAACACCAGGTGACGATCGGCAGCCTGTTGGCCTTCGTGCAGGGTACGATCGGTCCGGCCCAACTGGCTGCAACCACCGCGGCCGTCAAGGTGGGGGAGCGGCCCGGGCAGCGCGCGCTGCTCGAGGCGCTGGTCGCCGGCGGCTACGACCCGGCCGTGGAGGTCACCGGGATGGGCGAGTTTGCGCATCGCGGCGGGCTGATCGATGTCTGGCCGCCGGGCTGGACCGAGCCGATCCGGATCGAGCTTTTCGGTGACGAGGTCGACTCCATCCGCGCCTTCGATCCGATGACCCAGGCCTCGCGTCGCCGCCTGACCGAGGCG
>JADLBB010000249.1 GCA_020848055.1 Chloroflexota bacterium
AGACGGCCGAGGTGGTGCGGCGCCTGCAGCGCCAGATCGAGCCCTAGCCCGGAACGTCGCCCCGGGTCGCGTTGGCGATGGCCGGGCGGGTGGCGGCGATCGCCAGGCCGGCCGTGGCCAGGATGAAGTAGGCGATCGGCGGCGCCACGAAGGCCGGCGAGGTCAGCGTGCGCACCAGGCCCTCGACGTAGACCAGCAGTGCGCCCAGCACGAAGGCGCGCAGGGCCGGCGTGCTTGCTACGGCAACGGCGCGCCATAACTGCACGGCCAGGGCCCCGAAGAAGGCCAGGGCACCCAACAGCCCGATGACGCCGGTCTCGCCCAGGATCATGGGCCAGAACGTATCGGTCACCGCGATCGGTGCCTCCGGCTTGATGCCGTACATCTGGTCCATGCCGTAGCGCGCGTAGATCGGGCTGTAGATCTCGCGACTCATTTGGCTGCCGAAGCGGCCGATGCCGGCGCCGAGCGGGAACTCGTCGCGGGCGATGGCGACAGACCCGATCGTCAGTCCCACCCTCGGCTGCATGTAGCGCAGCGCGGCAGGATCGGGATCCGGCGACAGCAGCTCACCCACCAGCTCGCGCGACGGCAGGTACTCGTCGATGGTCGCCGCGACGAAACGCGACGTCACCGGCAGGGTGGCGATCACCAGGATCGCAACGGCGGCCGCCACCGGCAGCCAGGTGCGCCTCGGCAGCAAACCGGCAGAGGCCAGGCGAACGCCGCCAGCCACCAGGCCCGCCCCGATGCCGAGCAGCGGCGTGCGCCGGCCGGAGATCAGCGTGCCCGAGGTAAGGATCAAGGCGAGCAGGAGCGCCCATCGCTCGCGCAACACCGCGAACCGGGCGAAGGCGAACAGGGCGAGGAATGCCGTCAGCCAGCCATACAGGGCGGGATGCAGGAACACCGACTTGACGACGGTCAACCCGCCGCGCGCCTGTTCGAAGGCCGGCAGACCGAGCGCGGCACGCACCGCATCGGGAGCGAGGAACTCGGCGAACCCGATGGCCGCGATGACGAGCCCGACGGTCGCGATGGCGACGATGCCGCGCCCCAGCTCGTCGGGGCGAAGCGCGAAGGCGCTCACCAGGTAGAACAGGACGAAGCCCTTGACCAGCAGCACCGCGCCGGGCAGCCACACGTCGAGCGGTACACCGTTGACCAGGCTGGACGCGAGCCCGCAGGCGAGCACCAGGCCCAGCCCAACCTCGCGGATACCCGGCGGCCACGCCGAGCCAGCGTCGAGCCGGCGCCGATGGACGACGAGTGCCGCCACGACGAACAGTCCAATGGCAAGCTCGTCCAGCAGGCGCAACGGGGTCGCGGTCCAGACCTCGACGCTGTCGGCCAGCAGGGTGGTGACCAGCAGGGCCAGCAGCCCGTCCATCGGGCGCCAGGCGAATGCGATCACCAGGACCGTGGCGGCGGCCGCGGCGGGCGCCGGACCTGGCAACCACCCCAGGCGGTGTGCCAGGGCCGCCATCGCAAACGCGAGCAGCGCCACACCCAATGCCACAGCGGCGGGCGACAGGCGGCGAATCCGGCTCACGCGTGCATCGTACCGGCAGGCACCCGGCGGCCATGAAGCGGGCACGAAAAAGTCCCGAAGGAACCGCCGCTGGACCGTTGATGCAATCTCCGGTGCCGTTGGCTGCCCCTTCGAGACAATCAGTAGGCTACCGGGTACCACGACCACGGCGCAAGCCCCTTTGTCCACGGATTGTCCGGCGTCGAGCCTGGTTATCCACACCTGATCCACAGTCCCCTCCACGCGCCGCGGGCCCACTGCTTCGAGGCGCTCGTCCTGTCTGACACCCACGGCCGCCGGCGCTACACTCGAGCCAATCTCGCTCGCTGACGGAGACCGATGCCCAACTCGACCGTGCGCGTGGCCGTGACCGGCGCGGCCGGCCAGATCGGCTACGCCCTGCTCTTCCGGATCGCATCCGGTGCCGCCTTCGGCCCGGACACACGCGTCACCCTGCAGCTGCTCGAGTTGCCGGCCGCCCTCGGCGCGCTCGATGGCGTGCGCATGGAGTTGGTCGACTGCGCGTTCCCGCTGCTCGACGAGATCATCTGCACCTCCGATGCGGACGAAGCCTTCGCCGGCGCCAACTGGGCATTGCTGGTCGGCGCCGTGCCGCGCCGAGAGGGCATGGAGCGCAAGGACCTGCTAGGCATCAACGGCGGCATCTTCACCGGGCAGGGCGAGGCCATCGCTCGTGGCGCGGCCGACGACTGCCGCGTGCTGGTGGTTGGCAACCCGTGCAACACGAACGCGCTCATCGGCTCGACCGCGGCGGCCCGCAGCGGATTCCCACGCGACCGCTGGTTCGCCATGACCATGCTCGACGAGAAGCGCGCCCGCGCGCAGCTGGCGCAGAGGGCCGGAGCCCACGTCCGCGACGTCGCGAACCTGGCGATCTGGGGCAACCATTCGTCCACCCAGTTCCCCGACGCCTGGCACGCCACCATCGGTGGCCGGCCGGCGCCGGAGGCCGTCGGCGACGAGGCATGGCTGCGCGGCGAGTTCATCGCCAGCGTCCAGCAGCGCGGCGCCGCCATCATCAAGGCCCGCGGCCAGTCGAGCGCGGCAAGCGCCGCCAATGCCGCCATCGAGACGGTTCGCCACATCGCGCGGCCGACCGACGAGCAGTTCAGCGCCGCCATCCCGGCACCGGCACCGGGCGGCTACGACGTCCCCGAGGGTTTGGTGTTCGGCTATCCGCTGCGGGCGACGGCACCCGGCGAGGTCGAGATCGTACAGGGCATCACCCATGGCGAGTTCGCGCGCGAGCGCATCGCGGCCACGACCGCCGAGCTGCTCGAGGAGCGCGCCGCGGTGGAGGATCTGCTGGCATGACCGCCGGCTCGCCACCAACGACCGACGCCGCCGAGCTGCGCGTCGGCGACCGCACACTCAGCCTGCCGGTCGTCCGCGGCACCGAGGGCGACGACGCGCTCGATATCTCCCGGCTTCGCGCCGAGTCCGGCCTGATCACCCTGGACCCGGGCTTCGGCAACACCGGTGCGGCGACATCGGCCATCACCTTCCTCGACGGAGAGGCCGGCGTCCTGCGCTACCGCGGCTACCCGATCGAGCAGCTGGCCGAGCACTCGACCTTCCTGGAGGTCGCGTACCTCCTGGTCTACGGCGACCTCCCGACCCAGGAGCAGCTGAACAGCTTTGTGACCGAGGTGACGCACCACACCCTGATCCGCGAGGAGATGCGCAACTTCTTCGACTCCTTCCCGACCGATGCCCACCCCATGGCCGTGCTGGCATCGGGCGTGGTCGGCATGAGCACCTTCTACCCTGACAGCCAGAACATCTTCGACGCCGATGCGGTCGAGGTCACCATCAACCGGCTGATCGCCAAGGTGCCGACGCTCGCGGCCTGGTCGTTCAAGAAGGCGGTGGGCCAGCCGTACGTCTACCCGCGCAACGACCTGGGTTACGCGCCGAACCTGCTGCACATGATGTTCGCCGTGCCATCGGAGGACTACGAGGTCGACCCGGCCGTGGCCGAGGCCCTCGACCTGCTCCTCATCCTGCACGCCGATCACGAACAGAACGCCTCGACCTCGACGGTGCGCCTGGTCGGCAGCACGCACGCCAACCTGTACGCTTCGATCAGCGCCGGAATCAGCGCCCTGTGGGGGCCGCTGCACGGCGGCGCCAACGAGGCGGTCATCAACACGCTGGAGCAGATCGTGGCCGACGGCGGGAACCTGCAGAAGTGGGTCGACAAGGCGAAGGATCCCAACGACTCGTTCCGCCTCGCCGGGTTCGGGCATCGCGTGTACAAGAACTTCGACCCGCGCGCCACGATCATCAAGAGAGCCGCGGACCGCGTGCTGGCCGCGACCGGCGCCGATGACGACCTGTTCGAGGTGGCCCAGCGACTGGAGGAAGTCGCCCTCAACGACGAGTACTTCGTCGGCCGCAAGCTGTACCCGAACGTCGACTTCTACTCGGGGCTCATCTACCGCGCCATCGGCTTCCCGAAGAACATGTACACCAACTGCTTCGCCATCGGCCGCCTGCCGGGCTGGATCGCCCAGTGGAAGGAGATGATGTCGTCGCCAGAGACGAAGATCGGCCGGCCGCGACAGGTCTACGTCGGCACCGGATCGCGCGACTACGTCGCCATCGAGCAGCGCTGATCGCCGCCCGATGCAGCTGACAGTCCTGGGCCGCTCACCGGCCTCGCCGAACCCGGGCGAGGCCTGCGCCGGCTACCTGGTGGAAGGTGCTGGCACCCGGGTGCTGGTCGATATCGGTCCGGGAGTGGTGGCCCAGCTGTTGACCCGCCATCATCCCGACGAGCTCGCCGCGGTCGTCATCAGCCACATGCACGCCGACCACATGCTCGACCTCGTGACGCTGCGCTACGTCTACCCCTGGCGCGCGCTGCCGGCCGACCAGCGCCTGCGCGTCATCACGCCACCCGGCTCGGCCGACCAACTGCTCGACCTCGCCAAAGGCGTCGGCGGCGCACGCCACTTCGAGGACACGTTCCGCCTGTCCGAGCACGACGGCAGCACCCCGCTGCGGTTCGGCGAACTGACGCTCACCCCGGTCCGGACCCAGCACTACATCCCGTGCTGGGGCTTCCGCATCGAGGCCGACGGGCGAACGCTGGCGTACACCGCCGACACCGCTCCCTGCGGCGGCCTGGCCGACCTGGCCGACGGCCCGGACCTGCTGCTGAGCGAGGCCACCCTCCGATCCCTCGACGAGGACGCGGCCCCACCCGAGCCACGCGGCCATCTGCTGCCGGCCGAGGCGGGTGCCGTCGCCCGCGACGGCGGCGCCGGCTCGCTCATGCTCACCCACCTGCCGGTCGACGGTGACGGTTCATGGGCCACCGTCCTGGCCGCCCAGTCCTACGAGCGCGACGTCGCCGTGGCGGAACCGGGGCGCACGTACGAGGTCTGAGTCGCGGTCAGGCTCGATGAACAGGCGCGCCTGCGCCTGGGTGGATCGGCAGCCTTGACTCGAGGACCACTGCACCCGAATTCCCATCAGTTTGCTCGAAGCAACTTCGGCGCCCAACCGCCAGGGTCGCCAGCACGGTACCGATGAGTGCCACGATGTCTGGTGTAACGCCGACAGTCGGTGCGGACATCGCGGTATTGGGAAGGTGCGGCGACGGGTAGACGTACTCGAACGTCAGAACCTGGCGGCCGCTGTGCACCTGCCAGCGGCCCTCGACCAAGGTCTGAGAGGGTCCGGTCCCGGTCGGGTCGTTGGCGCCATCAGGCTCCCGTTCAAAGCGATACTGAAGCAGCCCCGGGGTCAGGGCCAAGGTCCACTCGTAGGTCCGCGCACTGCAGATCGGCTGGTCGGCCAGGTTGCGGCCGCAGACCACGACCGGCTTCTCGTAGAAGTCGGGCGTCGGAACGCCCGGGATGCTGGGCGGCTGGCACCATTCGTCCGGGCAACGCGACCAGATGGTGAAGTGATCGTCGGCATCCACCGGTCCGGTCAGGGTAACGCGGAAGACGACCTCGCCCTTATCCGATCCAGCCAGGGCCGGATTCACCAGCGCACCGAGCAGAACGAGCCAGATGGCGGCTGCGAACCCAGGGAGCGCGACTACCAACCCGGCCGGACTCAACACGCGAATGTGACTGCGCATCGGACTTCACTCCTTGCTTCAGTGCGCGAGGTCGACCTGGTCGAGAAAGAACTGGCGCGGCACATGCGAACTGCTTCAGCCACCTCATCATCAGGTGGGGGTCAATACCGGGGGGAAGCGCGCCCACGTAAGCCTGAGCGACGTACCGGCCGGAAGCTCTTCCACGCCCGACACCATGACCTCGTACATGCCGGAACGGCAGGCGACGAAGCCCTGCGGGAACGGTCACCCGCGGCAAATTGGACCTCAGCCGGCTGCTTGTGATCCACGCCTCCTTCGGCTACGCTATCAACCAAACGTTCGTTTGGTCACGATTGGGAGAGTGTGTTGACGGTCCCACTCCCGGTGCGCCCGCGCGAAGCGGAGTTGCATGCCACGGCCACCCGCCTGTTCAGGCAGCTTGGCTACCACGCCACGAGCATGCAGGACCTGGGCGAGGCCCTCGGCATGAACCGCGGCAGCCTGTACCACTACATCGCCGGCAAGGACGAGCTGCTGTGGGCGATCCTGAATCGTGCCCTTGACCTGCTCATGGAGCGCGTCGTCCCGAAGTTGGAGGCCGACGGCCCGCCAGTCGAACGTTTGACCGATGCGATCCGCGAGCACTTGCGCGTCGCGGCCGACCACGCCGACGAGCTGTTCCTGGTCCAGGTCGAGCTGCGTGCACTGGAGCCCGGGCGGCAGCGTCGCATCATCGAGCGCCGCAACGAATACGAGAACCATTGGCGCGGCGCCATCGAGGCCGGCGTCGCCGACGGCAGCCTGCGCGGGGTGGACGTGCGCCTGGCCGGCATCGGCATCCTGTCGGCATGCAACTGGTTCACCCAGTGGTATCGGCCCGGCGGACGCCTGGACGTCGAGCAGATCGCCGATGCCTTCGCCGACCTGTTCCTGCGGGGGATGCGCGCATGATCCCGCGCCTCGAATCCGCGGTCGTGATCGGAGCCGGGACGATGGGCGCCCAGATCGCATGCCTGCTGGCCGGCTCCGGGATCCGGGTTCGGCTGTTCGACGTCAGCGAGGACGTCGCGCGGTCCGGAATGGAACGTGCAACGAAGCTCCGGCCGGCTCCGCTGTACCACCCGTCACACGCGCTGCGCATCCGCGCCGGTGGGCTCGATGCCGATGGTGCGCTGGAGGAGGCCGCGGCCGGCGCCGACTGGGTGATCGAGGCGATCATCGAGCAGCCCGAGCCGAAGCGCGCCCTGTTCGAGCGCCTGGACCCCGCCCTCGGCGACAGGACGCGCTTCGTGACGACCAACACCAGCGGCCTTTCCATTGGCGCCCTGGCCGACGGCCGGTCCGATGCGTTCCGCCGCCGCTTCTTCGGCACGCATTTCTTCAACCCGCCGCGCTACACCCGTCTGCTCGAGCTGATCCCATTGGCGGACACCGATCCGGCCGCGGTCGCCACCCTGGCCGAGTATGCCTCGCGGCACCTGGGCAAGGGCACGGTCGTTGCCCGCGACACGCCGGCGTTCATCGCCAACCGCCTCGGCGTCCACGGGCTGATGGTCGCCCTGCGACTGGCGCAGGAGCTGGGTCTCGGCCCGGACGAGGTGGACGAGCTGACCGGCACGCTGATCGGGCGGCCCAAGAGCGCCACGTTCCGAACGCTCGACCTGGTGGGCCTGGACGTGGCGGTCGCCGTGGCGGACCACTGCCACGCGGACCTCGCCGACGACCCCGAGCGCGAGACCTTCGCCGTGCCGCCCATCCTGCGCGGGCTGATCGAGCGCGGCGCCCTAGGCGAGAAGACCGGCGCCGGCTTCTTCCGCAAGGAGGGCGGCGAGATCCTGGCCCTCGACCTCGCCAGCGGCGAATACCGCCCGCGCCGTCGCGTGACGTCCCCGGCGGTGCAGATGGCCCGCAACGAGATCGACCTCGGTCGCCGTCTCCGGGCGCTGATCGCAGCCAGCGACCCCGCCGGCGAGTTCCTGCGCCGGGCGCTGGCGGCCAACCTAGGTTACGCGGTGCGCATCGGCCCGGACATCGCCGACGGCGTGGCCGACATCGACGCCGCCATGCGCTGGGGCTTCGGCTGGGAGCTCGGCCCGTTCCAGGTCCTCGACGCACTCGGCGACGACGCGACTCGCCTCCTGCCGGAGACCGACATCCCGCGCCCGCTGTACGAGAACGGATCGGCCTGGAGTTTCAGCGCAGGCGCGCCGGTGGCACCGCCGGCGACTCTGGGCGCGACCGACCTCGACGCGGCGCGCGCAACCGCGCATGCCACCGGCCTGCCCTCGAACGCGGCCGCATCGGTCGTGGAGCTCGGCGATGGCATCCTGGGGCTCGAGCTGCACGGCAAGCTCAACATCATCGGCCTCGATACGCTGGCCATGGTCGAACGGGCGATCGACCTGGCTACCAACGGGTACGACGGGCTCGTCATCGGCACCGCGGCGCCCGACTTCAGCGCCGGCGCCAACCTGGCGCTCATGCTGATCGAGGCCGAGGACGGCGAGTGGGGCGAGCTCGACCGGGTCATTCGCCGCTTCCAGGGCATGACCCAGGCCATCCGGCACGCGCCGGTCCCGGTGGTCGTGGCGCCTCGGGGCCGCACCCTGGGCGGTGGGGCCGAGATGGTGCTCGCCGCGGACCGCGCCCAGGCGCTGGCCGAGACCTACATCGGCCTCGTCGAGCTGGGGGTCGGGCTCATTCCCGGCGGCGGAGGTTCGACCGCCATGGCGCGGCGCATCGCCGATCGGTTCCCCGTTGGTGCCCGCGACGACCTGTTCCCCATCTACAGCCACGTCTTCACCGCCATCGCCTCGGCGACGGTCGCCAATGGCGCGTGGGAGGCGCGCGACTACCTCTTCCTGTCCGATGCCGATCCGATCACCGCCAACCCGGACCGCCAATGGGCCGATGCGCGCGAGACTGCCCGGACGCTGGCCGACGTCGGCTACCGGCCGCCGGGCGAGACCCGCATCCGGGTGCTCGGCCACCGCGGGATCGCCGCGGCCGAGTCGCTCAGTTACAACCAGCTGGTCGGCCACAACATCAGCGAGCACGATCGGCTGCTCGTCACCGAGCTCGCCACGGTCATGAGCGGCGGGGACGTCGCCGAGGGCACCGAAGTGAGCGAGCAGTACCTGCTCGACCTGGAGCGCGAGGCGTTCCTGCGGCTGCTCGGCACCCGGCTGACCCGCGACCGCATCCGGCACACGCTCAAGACCGGCAAGCCACTCCGCAACTGACGAACGAAAGGACCGAATTCACCGATGCAGATGCGTGACGCCGTCATCGTCTCAGCCGCCCGGACCGCGGTCGGCAAGGCGCCGCGCGGCAGCCTGCGCGAGACGCCGCCGTCGGAACTGGCCGTGACCGCCGTGCGCGCCGCGCTGGAGCGCGCACCGGGGCTCGACCCGGCCGAGATCGAGGATCTCGTGCTGGGCTGTGCCATGCCCGAGGGTGCGCAGGGCCTGAACATGGCGCGCCAGGTCTCCCTGGGCGCCGGCCTGCCGATCAGCGCATCGGCCATGACCATCAATCGCTTCTGCGCCTCGGGCCTGCAGGCCCTGGCCCTCGCCACGCAGGCCGTGCAGACCGGCGTCCACGACGTGGTTGTAGCCGGGGGCATGGAGTCGATGAGCTACGTGCCGATGATCGGGCACCACTTCCAGCCCGATCCGTCGCTGGCGGACACGCGTCCCGAGGTGTACCTGAACATGGGCCTCACCGCCGAGAACGTGGCCGAGCGCTTCGGCGTCAGCCGCGACGACCAGGATGCCTGGGGCCTTCGCTCGCACCAGCGCGCCTCTGCCGCGCAGCGCGAAGGCCGCTTCACCGACGAGATCGTGCCGGTCGCCGCGCGCCGCACGGACGTGGACGCCGACGGACGCGCATCGGTCCACGACATCACCTTCGAC
>JADLBB010000250.1 GCA_020848055.1 Chloroflexota bacterium
CCGGCGCCCTGCCGTACGTGTTGCCGCAGCTGCCCGGAACCCCGATCTATGCCACCCGCCTGACCGAGGGCCTGGTGCAGGGCAAGCTGCGCGAGCACAAGTTGCACGAGTCCACCCCGCTGCACGTGGTCGAGCCCGGTCGCGAGTTCGCGGTCGGCACCTTCGGCGTCACGCCGTTCAGGGTCAACCATTCGATCCCCGATGGCGTCGGCTTCGCGATTCGCACCACGCTTGGCACGATCGTGATGACCGGCGATTTCAAGTTCGACCACACGCCACCCGACGGTCGACGAGCCGACCTTGGGCTGCTGGCCGAGATCGGGAACAGGGGCGTCGAGTTCCTGCTGTCCGACTCGACGCGAGCCGAGAAGGAGGGCTACACGCTGTCGGAGACGACCGTCGGCGACAGCCTGCATCGGCTGGTGGGCGAGGCGGCCGGCCGAGTCATCGTGGCGACCTTCGCCAGCAACATCGGTCGCGTCCAGCAGGTGATCGACGCCGCTTGGGCCCACGGTCGCAAGATGGTCGCGCTCGGGCGCAGCATGGAACAGAACACCGCCATCGCGCTCGAGCGCGGTTACCTCGACGACCGCGACGGGACGCTGGTGAAGAAGGACCAGCTGCAGCGGCTGCCGAAGGAGGAGCTGGTGGTCATGACCACCGGCTCGCAGGGTGAGCCGATGAGCGGGCTGACCCGCATGAGCAACCGGGACCACCGCAGCATCTCGATCGAGCCGGGCGACACGGTGATCGTGTCCGCGTCGCCGATTCCCGGCAACGAGGAGGCGGTGGCACGCACCATCGACAACCTGTTCAAGGAGGGTGCGATGGTCCACTACGAGCCGCTGGTGCATTGCCACGTGTCGGGGCACGGATC
Source organism: Chloroflexota bacterium (assembly GCA_020848055.1). GTDB lineage: Bacteria > Chloroflexota > Limnocylindria > QHBO01 > QHBO01 > JACDBZ01. The sequence goes on from JADLBB010000250.1 coordinate 878, forward strand.
GCGCGAGGAACTCAAGCTCATGCTCGGCCTGGTCAAGCCGCGCCACTTCATCCCGGTCCACGGCGAGTACCGCATGCTGGTCCAGCACGGGATGCTCGCCGAGGGCGCCGGCGTGGACGTGGACAAGATCTTCGTGCTCGAGAACGGGCAGGTCGTCGAGTTCGACGGGACGCGCGCCCGGATGGCGGAGGCCGTGCCGGCCGGTGCGGTCCTGGTCGACGGAATCGCCGCGATCGACGGCATCGATGGCGTCGTCCTTCGAGATCGCCGGATGCTGGCGTCGGATGGCGTGGTCATGGTGGCGCTGACCATCGATGGCGCAACCGGCCAGCCGCTGGCCCTGCCCGACATAGTGAGCCGTGGCTTCCTGTCCGATCCCGATGACCCGATCATGGCCGAGGCGCGCGACCATCTGTTGGAGGCGCTGCGCCGGCCGCGCGAGGACGAGCACGCGGCCGAGATCGGCTATATCAAGACCAAGATCCGCGACACGCTCAGCCGGTTCTTCCACCAGCACACCAAGCGGCGCCCGATGATCCTGCCAAGCGTAGTGGAGGTCTGAACCAGGGTGGCCGCTCCGAAGCGCACGACACGGCGCCGCGCGACCCGACGGCGCCAGCGCGCGCCGTTCGTCCTGAGCGGCCGTTTCCTACGCGAGGCCCTGGCGCTGGTGCTGGTGTTCCTGGCCATCATCAGCGCCATCGCATTGTTCGCGCCCGATGCCGGGGCGATCGTCCGCCCCTGGCACGACGCGTTGACCTGGCTGCTCGGATGGGGGATCGCTGTCGCTGCGCCCCTGCTGGGCGGCTTTGCCCTGATGCTGTGGATGAAGACGATGCCTGCCGAGCGCTGGATGGCGGCATCGGGAGCCGCGGTGCTGGCGATGGCCATCCTCGGCATGTTCCACCTGGCCGATGGGCGCGGCGCCGGGGCGGTCGGGACGGCGGAGGGCGGCGGCGCCATCGGCTTTGCGGTGAGCTTCATCCTGCGCGGAGCGGTCGGCAACGTCGGGGCCTGGATCCTGCTGGGCCTGCTCATCGTCGTCGGCCTGCTGCTGTACTTCAACATGACCATCGGTGACCTGGTGGCCGCTCAGCTGGCCGAACGCGACGAGCGACGCGAGCTGGAGGAGCAGCAGGCCAGGCGAGCGGCCGCGGGCCGCCGCGCGCCCGACCCCGCCGCGCGTGGCGGCAACCCACCCGAGCCCGTGTTGCGCCCCGGGCTGATCGATCGCGTGCGCGACCGGCTGTCCGGGTCGGGTGACATCGACGACGAGCCACCACTCATCGTTCGCCGAGAACGGCCGCCCGTGAGCGCGTCGAACGGCAACGGCAATGGCACGGGCAATGGCACTCATGCTGCGCCGCAGGCCGGGCCGGTGGCGCTGCCCGTGGGCGATGATCGAGTTCCCGATGCGGACGTCACCACCGGCGAGGGCGGCGAAGATGGCGGCGTCGCGGGCGACGCGATCGATGCGGCCCTCGAGTCGGCCGCGCGGGTCTGGGAGCTGCCGGCCCTCGACGTGCTTGCCGACGCGCCCGAATCGAGCGCGGCGCAGATGGACCTGACCGCCAAGGGTCAGCGCATCCGGGAGACGCTGGCCGACTTCGGGATCGGCGTCAAGGTGGCCCGCATCCAGGAGGGCCCGGTCGTAACCCAGTACGCGCTGGAGGTGGAACCGGGCATCAAGTTGAGCCGGATCGCCGGCCTGTCGGACAACCTGGCGCTGGCGCTGTCGGCGCGCAGCATCCGGATCGAGGCTCCCATCCCGGGCGAGCCGTACGTCGGCGTCGAGATCCCGAACGCCGCGTTCGACCTGGTGACCCTCAAGGAGGTGCTCGGCAGCCGCACGCACGCCGAGCAGGCCCGCAAGTCGAAGCTGGCATTCGCGCTCGGCCAGGACGTCGCCGGCCAGCCGTTCAGCGCGGACCTCGCCAAGATGCCGCACCTGCTGATCGCCGGTGCGACCGGTTCGGGCAAGAGCGTGTGCGTCAATGCCATCATCGGGTCATTCCTGATGAGCGCCTCGCCCACCGAGGTCAAGCTCATCCTGATCGACCCCAAGCGCGTGGAACTGGCGCAGTACCGCGGCATCCCGCACCTGCTGACCGAGGTCATCGTCGAGCCCGAAAAGGCAGTCAACGCGCTGAAGTGGACGGTCGGCACCATGGAGAGCCGCTACGCCGAGTTCGCGTCGCGCGGCGTGCGCAACATCGCCGGTTACAACGATGCGCTGCGCCCCGGCGAGCCGCGCATGCCGTACATCGTCATCGTCATCGACGAGCTGGCCGACCTGATGATGATCTCGGCCTACGAGGTCGAATCGACCATCACCCGCATCGCGCAGCTGGCACGCGCCACCGGCATCCACCTGGTGGTGGCGACCCAGCGTCCCAGCGTGCAGGTCATCACCGGGCTGATCAAGGCCAACATCCCGAGCCGCATCGCGTTCGCCATGACCTCGGGCATCGACAGCCGCACCATCCTCGATACCACAGGTGCCGAGGACCTCCTGGGCCGCGGCGACATGCTCTACCAGCCGATCGACGCGCCGCGCGCCGTCCGTCTGCAAGGCGTCCTGGTCACCGATCCGGAGATCGAGGCCGTCGCCCGCCATTGGCGCACCCAGGGCGGTCCGCAGTACCGCCCCGAAGTCACCGCACCGCGTCGCGACGGCCGCCCGGGTGGCCGCCCCGGCGAGGACGATGACGACGATGCCGACGCGCTGCTCTCACAGGCTGTGGACATCGTGCGTCGCAGCGACAAGGCATCGGCCTCGCTGCTGCAGCGTCGCCTGCGCATCGGGTATGCCCGCGCCGCGCGGATCCTGGACCAGATGGAGGATCGAGGCATCGTTGGTCCGGCCGACGGCAGCCGGTTCCGCGAAGTGCTGGTGACGACGGACGGTTGGGGCGGGGATGTCGGCCCCGACGAGGACGAGGGGGCGTGAC
>JADLBB010000251.1 GCA_020848055.1 Chloroflexota bacterium
ACTTGACCACGTTGGTGATGAACACGTCCTCGCGCGCCCAGCCGATGCCGGCCAGCAACTCGTCGAGCAGCCGTCCGGCCGGGCCGACGAACGGCCGTCCGGTCGCGTCCTCCGTGGCGCCCGGACCCTCACCCACGAGCAGCACGTCGCTGAGCCGGTTCCCCTCGCCCGGCACAGCACGCCTGCGAACGGCGCCAAGGCGGCACCGCTGACAGGAGCGGACCTCTTCGGCGACGGCGTCGAGCGAGTCGAGTACCGGTGTCGGCTGCATGCCGACCCGAGCGTACCGCGCGCGACGAGGTCCAGGCGGCCCGTCCGTTCGTCAGGAGTTCTCGCTGCTCCCGGTGCCGGCCTTGGCCATGTGCCGCTCCATCGCCGCTCGGCGGCTCAGGTTGACACGGCCCATGCGGTCGATCTCGGTCACCACCACCATCAGCTCGTCGCCGATGCTGACGACGTCCTCGACGCGAGGCACCCGGTAATCGGCCAGCTGGCTGATGTGGACCAGCCCCTCCTTGCCGGGCAGGATCTCGACGAAGGCCCCGAAGTTCATGATCCGGGTCACCTTGCCCATGTACTCCTTGCCGACCTCCACCTCGCGGGTCAGGCCCTCGATCCACTTGATCGCCTTCTGCGCGGCCTCGCCGCTGGTGGCGGCGATCTGGATCGTGCCGTCGTCCTCGATATTGATCTCGGTGCCGGTCTCCGCGGTGATCTGGCGGATGACCTTGCCACCCGAGCCGATCACGTCGCGGATCTTGTCCACCGGGATCTTGATGGTCGTGATGCGTGGCGCGTACGGGCTCAGCTCGTCGCGTCCGGCGCTGATGACCTCGTTCATCTTGCCCAGGATCGTCATGCGGGCGTCGTACGCCTGCTGCAGCGCGTCACGCATGATCTCGGTCGTGATGCCGCCGACCTTGATGTCCATCTGCAGGGCCGTCACGCCGTCGGCGGTGCCGGTCACCTTGAAGTCCATGTCGCCGTAGGCGTCCTCCTTGCCGTTGATGTCGGTCAGGACGGCGTAGCGGCCGGTCTCCGGGTCGGTGATCAGGCCCATGGCCGCACCGGCCACCGGCGCCTTGAGCGGCACGCCGGCATCCATCAGCGCCAGGCTCGACCCGCAGGTCGAGGCCATCGACGTCGAGCCGTTCGAACTGACCACCTCGCTCACCACGCGGATGACGTAAGGGAACTCGTCGGCGCTCGGCAGCACCGGCACCAGCGCCCGCTCGGCCAGTGCGCCGTGGCCGATCTCGCGCCGGCCGGGGCCGCGCATGAAGCGCGCCTCGCCGACCGAGTACGGCGGCATGTTGTAGTGGTGGATGTAGCGCTTCTCGGTCTCCGGTGAGATCGTGTCAAGGCGCTGGATGTCACTCGCCGGCCCGAGGGTGGCGATGGACAAGGCCTGGGTCTGGCCGCGCTTGAACAGTCCGGAGCCATGGGTGCGCGGCAGGACGCCGACCTCGACGCTGATCGGGCGCAGCGTGCGCGTGTTGCGCCCGTCGATGCGCACGTCCTCCGACAGGACGAGCTCTCGGACGGTCGCCTTGGTCACGACGTCCATCAGCGCCGAGCCGATGCCGTGGCGACGACGGATGTCCTCCATGCGCTGACCCTGCTCGGACCGATCGTACGAGTCACGCGCGCGGCGGATCTCGTCGGCGATCTCGGTCCGCAGCGCGTCGAGGCGCTCGACCAGGCCGGCCGTGAAGTGGATGAACAGCTCGGCCGCGGCCTCGGCATCGGGCATGGCGCGGTGGGCCGTGGCGTGCTCGCGACCGAAGACGAAGCGCACGAGGTCGCCAAGCTTCCAGGCGCCGGCATCGGGATAGAGCTGGTAGCCCAGCTCGAGCGTGTCGAACACCGCGGACGGCTTCCAGTCGACGTCGTTGGGCAGGTGGCGCAGGACGAACGGCAGGTCGAAGCTGACGTTGTGGGCGACGAGCGGCGTGGAGCCGACCCAGCCGGTGAAACGAGTCAGCACCTCGGCCGCGGTCGGGGCGTTGGCCACGTCCTCGGTCGCGATGCCGTGCACCTGGTGCCCTACGATCGGGCGCCCGGGGTTGACCAGCGACTCGAAGCGGTCGACCACCTGGCCGTCGCGCACGCGCAGGGCGGCGATGTCAACGATGTAGCCCGCCTCGGGCTTCATGGCGGTGGTCTCGAGGTCGAACACCACGAACTCGTTGTGGCCGTCGGCCAGCAGCTTGGCCAGCTTGGGAACCGAGTTCGCCTTGGGACCGATGAACGGCATCTTCTTGGTGGCACCGGCCGACGCGACCAGGCGCTCCTGCAGGTCGATCGAGTGCTGCAACTCGGCGTGGCCGTAGGAGATCGCATCGGCCATGACCGACTCGGGCAGGATCTTGGCACCGGCCTCGACCATCATGACCGCCTCGCGCGTGCCCGCCACGACCAGGTCGAGGTCGCTGTCGGCGAGCTGGCTGTAGGTCGGGTTGGTGACGAAGGCCCCATCGATGCGGCCGACGCGCACGGCGCCCACCGGGCCGAGGAACGGGATGTGGCTCATGGCGAGCGCCGCGGAGGCGCCGTTGAGGGCAACGATGTCCGGGGCGTTCTCCTGGTCGGTGGACAGGACCGTCAGCACGACCTGGACGTCGTTGAAGTAGCCCTTGGGGAACAGGGGCCGGATCGGGCGGTCGGTGAGGCGCATGGCCAGGATGGCGGCCTCCGACGGGCGCGACTCGCGCTTGATGAAGCCACCGGGGATCTTGC
>JADLBB010000252.1 GCA_020848055.1 Chloroflexota bacterium
AGCTCGACACCGATGTGGGCAAGCTGTTCGCCTCGGCGTATGCCATCTACAGCGGTGTCGTCCTGCTGGCCAGCACCGGCGTGCTGCTGTCTCCCGCACTGCATCGCGTCCTGCATCGCATCCATCTAGCGACCGACGAGCCAGCCGAGGAGGGCGCCGCCGAGTAGTTCACGCGTCCGATCCCCGCAGCGCACCACCGGGTCACCCATTCCACAAGGGGTAGTTCGATCCATGCGCGCCTCCACCGCCGACCTTGACACCGCGCCCAACCGTCAGCTCCTCATGGCCACGGTCGCCTTCGCCACCGCGTTCGCGATCTGGGGGCTGCTCTCCGGCCTCGCCCCCCTGATCCGGGCCGACCTGGGTCTGTCTGCCTCGCAGACGAGCCTCATGATCGCCATCCCGGTGATCCTGGGCTCACTGGGCCGCATCCCCATGGGCCTGCTCACCGATCGGCTCGGGGGACGCCTGCTGTTCAGCGTCCTGCTGCTGGTGGCAGCGATCCCGACGTTCGCCCTGGCAATTACCGATTCGTTCGCGGGGCTGCTGTTCTGGGGATTCTGGCTCGGCCTGGCGGGGAGTTCCTTCGCTATCGGCATCGGATTCGTGTCGCGCTGGTTCCCTCCCGAGAAGCAGGGGATCGCCTTGGGCGTGTATGGCGTGGGCAACATCGGCCAGTCGGTGGCGGTGTTCGGCGGACCGGTGCTGGCGGTCCGGATCGGAGTGCCCGCGACGCTGGCCGTCTTCGGGCTGGCTTCGGTGGCCTGGGGCCTGGCCTTCGCGATCTGGGCGCGCAACGCGCAACGCGCCACGCCGCCGCTGACGCTGCGCGAGAGCGTGCGAGTCTTCTACACCGAGCGTCTGGCGTGGGTCCTGGGCCTCTTCTACTTCCTGACCTTCGGCGGGTTCGTGGCGCTGGGGATCTACCTGCCAATCCTGTTGCGCGACCTCTTCGCACTGACACCGGAGGACGCCGGTGCGCGGACGGCCGGCTTCATCGTCCTCGCGACCCTGTCCAGGCCCGTTGGTGGATGGCTCAGCGACCGCATCGGCGGGCAGCAGGTGCTGGCGCTGGTGTTCCCCGGCATCGCCCTGCTGGCATGGCCCATGACCGTCGCCTCGATCCTCCCGTTCACCATCGGGGCTCTGGGCTCGGCCTTCCTGCTCGGCGTGGGCAACGGGGCAGTCTTCAAACTGGTCGCGGTGCACTTCCCGCTCCGCGTCGGAACCGTCACCGGCCTGGTGGGAGCCGCCGGTGGCTTGGGCGGTTTCTTCCCGCCGATCGTGCTCGGGGTGCTCACGGAGATCACCGGATCCCATACCATCGGCTTCGTCCTGCTCAGTGCCTTCGCGCTGGGGTGCTGGGCGGTGCTGTGGCAGGCATTGCTGCGAGTGCAACCACCTCCGAGGGCGGAGGCCTCGTAGCCGGCCGATCGAATCCGCGGCTGATGGGAGGCCGATGATGAGCTCCTACCCGGCCCAGGCGAGGGCAGCTGTCAGGGATCTGTCCCCGGCCTACTTCGCGCTGGTGATGGCGACCGGGATCGTCTCAATCGCGGCAGACCTGATGGGCATCATTCCGGTCGCCGTCGCATTGCTGTGGCTGAACGTGGGCGCATACGCGGTCCTGTGGTTCCTCACCGCCGTTCGCCTTGCCTGGTTCGGGCGCCAGGTCCTGGGCGACCTGACCGATCACCAGCGCGGCCCGGGCTTCCTGACCATGACGGCCGGCACGTGCGTGCTGGGCGGCCAGTTCATCCGCATCAACGGTGACTACACGACCGCCACGGTTCTGTGGGTGGTGGGCGTCATCCTGTGGGTCGGCCTCACCTACGCGATCTTCACGTCGCTCACCATCAAGGAGGACAAGCCGTCCCTGACCGAGGGCATCTCCGGCGCCTGGCTGCTGGCGGTGGTCGCGACCCAGTCGATCGCCGTCCTCAGCGCCCTCCTGGCTCAGCATTGGCAGCAGCCGTATCGGCTGGAGGCGAACTTCCTGGCCCTGTCCATGTGGCTGTGGGGCGGGATGCTCTACATCTGGATGATCTCGCTCATCTTCTACCGCTACACGTTCTTCAAGTTCTCGCCCGGCGACCTTTCGCCGCCGTACTGGATCAACATGGGGGCGATGGCGATCTCCACGCTCGCCGGCACGCTGCTCATCATCAACTCCCCGGACGCGCCGTTCCTGCAGTCGCTGCGCCCCTTCCTCGTCGGCTTCACCATCTTCTACTGGGCGACCGGGACGTGGTGGATCCCGATGCTGGCCATCCTGGCCATCTGGCGCTACGTGTACAGGCGCTTCCCGCTGCGCTACGACCCGCTGTACTGGGGCGCGGTCTTCCCACTGGGCATGTACGCGGTGGCCACCTACGAGGTGGCGCTGGCCATGGACGTCAGGTTCCTGGACTTCATCCCCGGCTACTTCGTCTACGTTGCCCTGCTGGCCTGGCTGGCCGCCTTCGTGGGGTTGCTGCGCCGGCTCGGTCGCGACTGGATCGTGCCCTGGCTGCGCTGAGCGGGGTCATCATCGCGGGGGGCCGCAGCCGCCGGATGGGGAGCGACAAGCGGGCCCTGGCCGTGGACGGAGAGCCCCTGTTGCGCCGGGTGCTGGACAGTGTCTCGACCGTGGCAGATGAGGTGCTGGTGGTCGAGAGCGACCACTCGCCCGTCCCTGCTGCACTGCTCACTGGGTTCGCCGTACTGCTCGTGCGCGACCGCTGGCCTGATGCCGGACCCCTGGCCGGTCTGGAGGCTGGACTGCGTGCTTGCGACGCCCCGCTGGCCATCGTGGTGGGCGCCGACGCCCCTTACCTGCAGCCGGCGCTGCTGCGTCTGCTGGCCCGCGAGCTCGCCGCAGCGCCGGAGGCTGACGCGGTGGCCGTCGCCTCGGGGCGCGGGGCGGAGCCTCTCCTGGCGGCCTACCGGCCGCGTGTGGCCGTGGCGGCGACCTCCATGCTCGCTGCCGGAGAA
>JADLBB010000253.1 GCA_020848055.1 Chloroflexota bacterium
ATGTGCGTCGGCGGCGGACAGGGCGCGGCCGGCGTCATCGAGTGGCTCGGCGGGCGCCAGCCGGCGCGCGCCGCATCGGTTCATGGGGAGGAGGCGGCCGCATGACGCCAAACCGCCGATTTCACACCATGCAACCACGCGGCGTCGGCGAGATCCCGGGGACACCCCGAATTCACACGCCGCAACCAATCGGTGACGGGCACGGCCCTCAAGCCGCCCGGATTCACACCACGTGTGAAATCAAGCCCGCCGGAGGGGCCGAACACAGCGCCGCGCACACCACGTGTGAACCTGGCGATCCCCACGCCTCCCCCGCGCTCAGCCTCGCCAACGCCCGGAGAACTTGACATGACGACCGAATCACCCACCCGCAGCGCGGCCCCCGGCGGCGCCTTCATGACCGGCCCGACAGGCAGTCCGATCTTCACGCCCGAGCAGCTGTCCGACGATCACCGCGCCATCCGCGACGCCGTCACTGCCTTCGTCGACAAGGAGGCCCTGCCGCGCCGTGACCAGATCGAGGGTCGCGACTACGCGACGCATCGCGCCCTGCTAGAACGCCTCGGCACCGATGGCTTCCTGGGCATCGACGTCCCCGAACGGTACGGAGGCGCGGGCCTGGACCGCATCAGCAGCCTGGTGGTGACCGAGGCAATGACCCGCGCCGGCTCGTTCTCGGTGACGTACGCGGCGCACACCGGCATCGGCACCCTGCCGGTCGTCTTCTTCGGCACCGATGCGCAACGCGAGCGATACCTGCCCGGCCTGGCGGCGGGCACGACGGTCGGCGCCTACTGCCTGACCGAGCCGTCGGCCGGATCGGACGCCATGGGCATTCGCACGCGAGCCACCCGCCTGCCCGATGGCCGATGGCAGCTCGACGGCACCAAGCAGTTCATCACCAACGCCGGCTTCGCCGACCTGTTCACCGTCTACGCCAAGATCGATGGCGAGGCGTTCTCCGCCTTCCTGGTCGAGCGCGACACGCCGGGCCTCGTCATCGGGCGCGAGGAGGAGAAGATGGGCTTCCACGGGGCCTCTACCTGCCCGGTGACGCTCGAGGGCGTGATCCTGCCCGAGGACGCGTTGCTGGGGGAAGCCGGCAAGGGTCACCGCATCGCGTTCAACGTGCTGAACGTCGGCCGCTTCAAGCTGGGGGCGGCATGCCTGGGCGGCATGAAGGCGTCACTGCAGATGGCCACCGGCTACGCCGGCGAGCGCACGGCGTTCGGCCGCAGGCTGGACGAGTTCCCGCTCATCGGCGCCAAACTGGCGGCCATGGCGGCCCGGACATACGCGGTCGAGTCGTCCGTGTACCGCATCGGCGGCCTGCTCGAGGGCAGCCTTGCCGCGGCGGAGGACGCCAGCAGCCCGGACGCCATTCGCACCGCGCTCGAGGAGTACGCGGTCGAATGCTCGATCGCCAAGGTGCTGTCCAGCGAGGAACTCGCCTTCGCCGTGGACGAGTTGGTCCAGGTCCATGGCGGCTACGGCTACATCGAGGAATACCCCGCGGCCGGCTGGTACCGCGACGCGCGCATCAACCGCATCTGGGAGGGCACCAGCGAGATCAACCGGCTGCTCATCCCCGGCACGCTGCTGAAGCGCGCCATGACCGGGCGCCTCGACCTGCTCGGTCCGGCGCAGCGCGCCACCGATGCGCTCATGGGCGGCGACCTGCCCATGTTCGACGGGCCCTTCGCGGACGAGGAGGCGGCCGTCGTCAACGCCCGCACCGCCACGCTGCTGCTGGCCGGTGCCGCCGTCCAGCGCTACGGCACCGCCCTTGAGCAGGAGCAGGAAATCCTCGCCGGCATCGCAGACCTGGCGATCGAGCTTTTCGCCATGGAATCGTCGCTCGAGCGCGCCAAGCTGGCGCAGGGCGGCTCGGCCGCATCGGTCCATGCGGACCTCGCGAGGCTGGTCATTGCCGAGCGCTCCGCCAAGGTGGAGGCGACGGCCCGCGCGCTGGGCGCCTCGTTGGCGGTCGGTGACGAGGCCCGCACCCTGGTCGCCGGCCTGCGTCGGATCCTGCGCGGCGAACCGGTGGACCGCATCGCGCTGGGCCGCACGGTGGCCACGTCCGTCATCGAGCGTGGCGGGTACCCCGTCTGAGGCTGAAGGGAGACTGGTCATGACGACAATCGAACCGCGCACGACCGAACCGACGGCGTCGGACCGGCCATGGCTGGCCCACTACGAGGCCGGGGTGCCACATGACGTCGAGGTTCCCGACGTCAGCGTGGACACGCTGCTGCGGCGTGCCGCCGAGCGCACGCCGAACGAGACGGCGCTGATCTTCTTCGGCGCCAAGACCTCGTACGCCGAGCTCGACCGATCGGTCGATCGGTTCGCGCACCAGCTGCGCGCCATGGGCGTTGCCAAGGGCGACCGCGTCAGCCTGCACCTGCCGACCAGCCCGGCGTTCGTCATCTCCTTCATGGGCGCCATGCGCGCCGGGGCGATCGTGGTGCCGATGAACCCGCTGTACGTCGAGCGCGAGGTCGGCGAACTGCTGACCCAGACGTCGCCCAAGGTCACGGTCAGCATGGACCTGCTGCTCCCCCGCCTGGAGCGGGTCCGATCCGAGGGCCACGGCACACCCGGTCGCTACGTCCTGACCGGCATCCAGGACTCGCTGCCCATCCCGATCCGCTGGCTGTACCCGCTGAAGGCCAAGCGCGAAGGCCGATGGAACCCGGTGGCCCACACCGAGACCACGCCGAACCTGTTCCGCCTGCTGCACGAGGCACCCGCCAGCCGCTTCGAGTCCGCCGCGGCGCCCGATGACCCCGCGCTGCTGCAACCGACCGGCGGCACGACCGGCCTGCCGAAGTGCGCCACGCTGACCCATCGCAACCTGGTCGCCAACGCGACCCAGGTGGCCGCCTGGTTCCCGCGCGTCGGCGGCGACGACGAGCAGGTCCGCATCCTGTGTCCGCTGCCCCTCTTCCACATCTACGGCCTGACCGTGGACATGAACTTCGCGATGCTGGTCAGCGGCGCGCTGATCCTGGTCCCCCGCTTCGACCCGGAGATGGTGCTCAAGGCCATCCCGAAGTACCGGCCTCAGCTGTTCCCCGGCGCGCCGATCATGTACCAGACTCTGGCCCATCACCCTGAGGTGAGCCGGTACGACCTGTCGAGCATCGATGCCTGCATCAGCGGGGCGGCGCCACTGCCGCCGGACGTGCAGCGCGACTTCGAGCAGGTCACCGGCGGCCGCGTGGTCGAGGGCTACGGCCTGACCGAGGCATCGCCGGTCACCCACTGCAACCCGGTGCACGGCGAGCGGCGCAACGGGACGATCGGGCTGCCGTTCCCATCGACCGATGCGCGCGTCGTGGACCCCGAGACCGGCGCCGCCATGCCGGTCGGCGAGGTGGGCGAGCTCGTCGTCCGCGGACCGCAGGTCATGTCCGGCTACTGGGAGCAGCCCGACGAGACCGCTGTCACCATCCGCGACGGCTGGCTGCACACCGGCGACATGGCGCAGATGAGTGACGATGGCTTCTTCACCATCGTCGACCGCGCCAAGGACCTGGTCATCGTCGGCGGCCTCAACGTCTACCCGCGCGAGGTCGAGGAGGTCCTGATGAGCCATCCCGCGGTGCGGGATGCGGCCGTCATCGGCGTGCCGGAGGAGCGTCACGGGGAACTGCCGTACGCGTTCGTCGTCCTGGCACCCGGTGCGGTGGCCACCGCGGACGAACTGATCGCCCATTGCCGCGCGAACCTGGCGCGCTACAAGGTCCCCTCAGGGGTCGAGTTCCGCGACGAACTGCCCAAGACCATGATCGGCAAAGTCCTGCGCAAGGACCTGCGCGCCGAGATGGAGTCGCGCGCAGGCTGAGCCTGGGCGATCTTCAGCCGACGGGCACCAGGCGCAGTCGGGTCACCGAAGCGATCGCGTCGAAGTCGCGGTCCTGGTGCAGGACGCTCGCTCCGGCGGCTATGGCCGGCACCGCGACAAGGCAATCGCTGAGGCTTCGGAGCGTCAGACCACGGTCGCGACAGGACCGATACAGGTCGGCGGCCGCCTCGAAGTCGGCCAGGCCCGACAGCGTGAGCATCGGCAACCCCAACAACCTCCCGCGCAGTTCACCTCGCTGGTGATCGTCGCGCGCCCCGGCCAGGAGCTCCATGAAGATCACTTCGGTGGTCGCCAGTTCAGCGCCATCCTCCAACAGCCCTCGCAGTGTGGCATGGACCGGCGAACCGGTCGCGCGAAGCAACTCGATCCATGCCGACGTATCAACGACGATCACGTCTCAGCGTCGGCCGGACGATCGTCGCGCATCCGGGCAAGGTCGCCTGCCCAGCCCGACCCCTCGAGCTCCATGAACGAGCCGCCTCCAACCTCGCCCACGAGGGAGCGCAGGGCGAGGTCGATGGCTTCGCGCTTCGTGCGCAGGCGATAGGTCCGCATCACCCGCTCGATCAGCCGGTCATCCACCACCACATTCGTGCGCGTCATGGTGTAAGCATACACCACGCCATCATCACGCGACCCGGAGTGACGCATTCCTCGCTGGCCGCGACGCTGGCGAGGGGCTCCTCACGCCACCCGCAGGATGCGCACCGGATCGCGGTAGGCGGCCACCACAGCCGGCGGGATGGCCGCCACTGCCGTGGCGAGAACGGCCAGGATGCCGATCGCCAGGCCAAATTCGAGCTCGGGCGCAACGTCCAGCACGTCGGTCACGACGATGCTGCCGGCGGCTGGGCCACGAGCCTTCCGTCTCGCGGGCTCTAGTTGCTCATAGTGGCACTCGGGGCTGAGGACACGCCTCGATCGCACGGTCGAAGCTCGCCGTGTCGATGTCCCGGTACGGGTCCCAAGACCCTCCCGAGGTGTAGCCCTCAACGAAGGCGTCCTCGCTCTGAGGCTCGCTGACCTCGAACCCGGCAGCGATCAGGCAGTCTCGGACCGCGAGTAGCTGCGCATAAAGGTCTCGAAGCTCGGCCTCGGTCGGCGGTCTGCCTGTGGGAGCCGGCCCCACGCGCTGGTTGCAGACGTCGAACGCTTCCCGGTATGCGGCGCCCTGGCCTTCCGCCACCGAGTTGACCTTGATGCCGTCGCCGGGTGGGACGACCTCGGCGTCCCAGCCCGCATCGCGCAAGCAACTCACCATCGCCAGGATGTAGGACTCGACATCGAACTGGCCATCAGGCGAGGGCTCGGCCGCGGAGGTTGGCCCGGCCTGAGATGCGAAGGTCGGTTCCGCAGTCTCAGAGGCGGGGGCATTCGAGCCGCAGCCGGCCATGGCCAAGGCGCATGCGCAAACAACTGAGACGCCAGCCGCCCGCCCCCTACCGACGCGGGTCATGAAGCCGGAATGCAGCCGGCGTATGTTCCGGCGGCATCCAACAATGCGTCCGTCTCAACCTCCCAGAACCCTCCGTCGTCGCCAGGCGAGCACGCCTTTCGAACCGTCAAGGACCCGCCATTGTAGAAGCAGACGGCTGTCGCGGAACCTGGCGCCGTGATGAATATGTTGCCGCTCGTCCTTCCATTGGCATAGGGCGTCCAGTTGTACTGGCAGTACTTGGTCCCGTTCTCGAACGCGTTGGCCAGCGCCGGCGATGCCAGAGCCATCAGGAGAACTGTCGCTCCCGCCAAAGCAACGATTCGACGACGTAGGGTATGCATGGGTCTATCCCTCCCCGGTGCTTCGGTCGCGACCTTCAGATCGGTGCGACTCTCACTACCTACTTCGCCGATGGGAGCATTCAGGTTCCCGCGATGCGGGTTACGTCCAGGAGGTCAATTGCCGGTCAGTTGGTGTCCGCCATCGTGGCCGCATCACGCCACCCGCAGGATGCGCACCGGATCGCGGTAGGCGGCAACCAGGGCCGGTGGCACGGCGGCCACTGCGGTGGCCAGGATGGCCAGTACGCCGACGGCCACCCCGAATTCGGGCTCGGGCGCGATGCCCAGCACCCCGGCGACCACCACGCTGCCGGCGACGGCGCCGATGACCGCACCGATGACCGCGGTGACCAGTGTCTGGACCGTGACCAGCGCCACGATGTCCGCCCGCGAGGCCCCCAGCGCGCGACGCCGCCCGAAGTCGCGACGCCGGGTCGTGACCGCGCCGAACACGTTGAGGCCGGTCAGCACCAGGCCGGCGCCCAGCACCAGGCTGACCAGGTTGCGCCCCCAGCTGCCGAGCTCGCCTCGCACCGCGTGACGCACCTCGACCAGGGCCGCCGAAGTCTGGACCGACACCCCGCTCGGATCAGCGGCATCGAGCACCCCGCGTACCGCGGTCGCCAGCGCGGCCACCTCGTCGGCCGAGCGGGCGAGGACGATGATGCGCACCACGATCTCGTCCGGGTCGGCCGGTGTCAGCAGGGCGCGATCCAGGAAGTCGAGCGGTGGGGCGGCATCCAGCCAGCCGACCACCCCCAGCGGCAGGGCGTTGCCCGCCACCGGCTGGACCGATCCGGCGGCGGTGGCCAGGCCTAGCGCGCGCAGGGCCTCGATACCCGCCAGGGCGGTGCCGGGGGCGGCGCTCCACGGGCTGGTGACCACCAGCGGCGGCACTGCGCCGAACAGGCCGCGAATGGGGACCGGCGCGGCGCCGTCAAGCCCGGCCACGCGGACGTCGGAGGCGATCCCGAAGCCGACCGCCCACTCGACACCCGACAGCCCGCTGATGCGTGCCACCGCCCCCGGTGGGATGCCGGAACTGCCCGAGGTGTCCTCGATCACGATGGTCCGCGTGCCGGCCTGGTCGATGCGACCCAGCACATCGCGCTCGATGGCCACCGTCTGCCCGGTGGTCGAGACGATGACCCCGACCGCAGCGGCCACGATCAGCGCGGTCACCGCGGTGGTCAATGGCGCGGCGCGCGCCATGCGCACGGCCTCGGCCACCAAGCCGGCCGCGCGACTCACAGCGCCAGCACCCGGTCGCAGGCGGCCACGATGCGCTCGTCGTGCGAGGCGATCAGGACGGTCGCGCCATCGGCATGGGCCGCAGCGGTCAGCGCGTCGATCACGATGCCGGCCGAGTCGGCATCGAGGTTGCCGGTCGGCTCATCGGCCAGCAGCAGCGACGGCGCGGTGAGGAGCGCGCGGCACAACGCCACCCGCTGGGCCTGGCCACCCGACACCTCGCCGGGGCGATGGTCGGCGCGCAGGCGGACCCCGAAGCGCTCGAGCAGGTCGCCCGCCCGCCGGCGCGCCTCCGGCCGCGCCATCCCCGCGTACAGCGCCGGCTCGGTCACGTTGTCGAGCACGCTGCGCGCCGGGTCCAGCACGGCGTCCTGGAACACGAAGCCGATGTGCGCCCCGCGCAGCCGTGAGCGCTCGTGGTCGCTCAACGCGTTGGCGGCGCCCACTCCACCGAGACCGATGCGTCCGGCCCACGGCGTCAGCAACAGGCCGACCAGGTACAGCAGCGTCGACTTGCCGCGGCCCGACGGTCCGGTGACGGCCCACACCTCGCCCGGTGCGAAGGCGGCGTCCAGGCCGTCGATGATCGGCTCATCGGCGCGATAGCCGAACGACAGCGCCTCGATCGTGACCATCAACCGCCCGGTGGCGCGGCGAACGGCAGCAGCAGCAAGTCGCCGGGCTCGACGCCGACGACCACCGCGAGCCCACCGGTCGAGACCACGACGCTGATGGGAACGGTCGTGCCGTCGGCCAGTTGGACGCTCTGGCCACCGGCCGGATCGGTGACGATGGCCGCCGTCGGCACGACCGGTCCGCTGGTGGTGGGCACCACGATGATCTCGGCCGCCAGGTTGGTGCGTCCGACCGCCGGGATGGCCGCCGCGCAGGCGTCGCCGCACACCGGTCCGCCACCGGGGGCGGTCAACACCAGGTCGAGCCGCGGCAGGCCCTGGTCGTTGGTCTCGACCGCGCGGGCGATGACGGCCTCCCAGGTGATATCGGCCGCCGTCAGGACCACCCTTCCAGTCAGCGGCACGAGATTGCGCTGCTCAGGGGTGAGTGGGATGACGACCGACGGCTCGGCGGCCAGCGCCTGGAGCACGACCTCGCCACCGTTCAGCGGCGCCCCGACCGTGAGTGCCTCGGTGGGCAGGACGCGCACGGGCAGGTCGGGCGCATACAGCACGTCACCCTGGCGCACGATGCCGTCATCGGTCGCCCCCGACGCGCGCTGCCAGGCGCGCACGGCCGTCGTGGTGGCCGCATCGAACGTGGCGTCGGGGGCGGCGTCGAGATAGCCGAGCTCCGCCAGCAGCGTCTCGAGCTGGGTCACATCGGCGCCGACCACCCCGGCGGCGAGATCCCGAAATGCGGGCACCGCGCCAACGGCGATGACGACCGGGCGCAGGTTGACGCTGTACAGCACGTCCCCGATGTCCACCTCGTCACCGGCGGCCACCGCCAACGAGGTCACCACCCCGGCGCTCCAGGCCCGACCCAGGGGCGTGGCCGGCCACTCGGCCACCGCGGCGAACCCGAGGGACTGTCCCAGGGTCTGCTCGACCACGGTGTACGTCACCGGCTGGCCGGCGCTGGCCAACGGATCATCCGGTGGCGCCAGAGCCACCCGCCCGGCCCAGAAGCCGGCTGCCCCCACTGCGACCAGGGCGAGGATCAATATGCCGGCGGTCAACCAACGCCTCATGCGCCAGGTCCCTCCATCGATGGTCGAGCCATTGCGATCAAGGCGTGGCACCCGATGCGAGCATCTCGAATAGGACCACCAGGTCCTGCGGACAGTCGTGCTCGAGCCGGTCGATGTCCTCTGACACGCCGTCATACGGGTGCCATCTATGGCCGGAATCGATGTACGCCTCCAATGACGGCGGGGCGGAGGGCGAGTACCCGTTCTCAACCAGGCACCGATACGTCAGCATGTAGGCTTCGTACCATGCGCGGAGCTCCTCGTCCCCCGGCGGAGACGGCGCTTTGACAAGACCGCTGCTGATCGCGGCCTCCTCGCACGTGCCCATCGCGTCGCGGAAGGCTGCCTCTTGGGAGCCGAAGTTCGCCGTCAAACCGCCATAACTGATCTCAACCACAAACCCGGCGCTTTCAACACACGACTTCATCCACGCCAGGAACTCGGCGCTACCGTAGGGAACGAGTGCATCGCCAAGCACGTAGGCAGCATACGGTCCCAGCAATTCCCGATAGTTAACTCCAGCCGTGGGCAGCGGTGGCGGTACAGGCTCCGCGATCTGGCCGCTGGCCGTTGCGGCCGCCGTGCCGGATGACGGAGCGCGGGACTCGAGGTCAACCATGCTCGGAGCGGCACTCTCCCGCACAGGACTGGAGCAAGATGCAAGGGCGAGGGTCACGACCCATGCGACGACGAATCGACGGCGCGCCATCTCAGAGGATGCAGGACGCGTGGGGATTGCCCAAGTTCGGACCCGCAACAGTCCCCGTCTCCAGCCCGAACTCGTAGCCCCAATTCCTGCTCATCGTCCTTCGTCCGTAGTAGTAGAAGTGCGTCAGCAGACTGTCGTGCGTGTGATCCTGCCAGTTGTCGGCGGTTCCGAACGTAAAGAAGATATCGCCGTCGCCGCAATCCGCTGAGACGCCTGCCGCATTTGTCGCCGGGGCAAGGGCCAAGGCGAGCACCAGCGCGACGCCAAGTAGTCCACTGTTTCGGAGTACTCGCACGCCGATTCGACTTTCCGACATTCCTAACCTCCCCGAGCTGTCGACTGTCGTTGGCGCACGTGTCTTGTGGTGCGCCCCTCTTTCTAACTTATTGCCCGCGGCGAGCGAATGGGTTCCGAAGGGCCGACCGCAGCAAATCGGCGCGATGTGCGTACGTCACCTGCCCGGGCCCCGCACGTCCGGCTCAACCGGGACTTCAAGAATGGTCGCCAGGCGCCTCATGCAGTCGCTGCCTCCGCTGCTGGTTGACCGCTACCGCTCGCCGCGCGAGGCAAGCAGCTCAAGGTGTGCCACGATGTCCTGCGGGCATTCGACCTCGACGGTCGTGGTGTCGACGATCGCATCATAGGGGTGCCAGTTCCGACCCCCAGCCTCGATGTAGCTGTCCACCGATGGCGGAGGCGACGTCGGACCGGCAGCGTCGGCGCCACCGGCACGGGGACCCCCGAGGCCGATGCGTCCGGTTCAGCGGAACTTCCGAGGCTGACGGGGCGTGGCGCAGACCCGCTGCTGTCGGCAGGATCGCCCGTGCAAGCTGCTGTGAGGGCAACCGCGAAAAGCAGCGCGGCCAGCGTGCGCATTCGAGGACGACCCGCACTCCTCGTCTTGGATGAGCCATCGTCCTCAGCGTTCATCTGGGCTGTCCATCGGTATCTCGAGAACGGTGGACCCGTCGGGAGCAAGGAACTGCATAGGGTGGCCCGTCAGGGCAATGTCCTCGGGCCACCAGATCAGGTAGAAGCCGTCGTGGTAGCTGACCGTGACTCGCTCATCGCCAGTGTCGATCACGACCATGTCGATGGATGAACCCAACACCTCCTCGTCAACGGACCCGGCTCGGCTGAACAGGCTGAAGGGCAGTTGATCGGCAGTCACGCGCCTCCAGGCGTGGTCGGTCTCGCGCAGGGTGCAGGTGACCAGAGACGTCCGTTGCGGCGCACGCTTCCCGAACAGCGCCATGGCGACGTCGTTTCGCTGATCGATGAGCAGCGGAGTGCGCGAGGCGTCAGCCTGGTCCACGACGCCTGCGCACTCAGTGGTGGCCGAAGCGAGGAGCAGCGGGTCGGGTGGGGTCACAGGCGTGGAACTCCAAGCCGCCGCCGGACCGGCTTGCGTCACCACGACTGCGAGAATCGCCACTGCCAACGCAACCCCGGTCGCGAGGACAACGATCGAATGAGACGACCTCCCTGCGGTCCTCCCGTAACGATGGCGCAGCGCGGCGCGCGCCGCTTCGCGACCCGCCTCGGTAGGCGGTGGTTCGTCCAGTTGACGCCGAAGGTCCTGGAGCTCACTCATCGCTACCTCCCGGTTCCGGCAGGCCAACGGCCACGGAGGCTTCCGGGCTCAGCAGTCGGCGCAGCCGAACTCGCGCGCGATGCAACCGGGACTTCACTGTGCCGATCGGAGCGGGGAGCGCCTCGGCGATCTCCTCGTAGGTGAGGTCGCCCAGGGCGTACAGCAGGAGAACCTCCCTTTCCTGATCTGGGATCGAACGAAGCGCGTCGCGCATGCGGCGACGCAAAGCGTATGCCGCCGTTCGATCGATGGCCTCATCGGCGAACCCGACGGGCTCCGATGGTGCTTGGCCCCAGCGCCGAAGCATCGTGCGACGGCGTCTCTCGCGCCGGAACCAGCGACGAACGAGGTTGCTCGCGATACCGAAGAGCCAGGGTCGAGCAGATGGGGCGTCCAATCGAAACGTCCGCCTCCGTTCGAACGCCACCAGGAAGACCTCCTGCGTCAGGTCGGGCCCGGCATCGGCGCCTACCGATCGAGTCACGAATGAGTAGACACGGTCGTAGTGACGGTCGAAGACGATCTCGAAGGACGCGGGATCGGTAATTGACCGTTCGATAGCCCATGCATCGGATCGCTCGGAGCCCATTCGGACCGATCATGCCAGTCACGCCCCTCTCGGGCCACCGCGCCTGATGGCTCGCCCCCGTCAGCCAACTCGACACCGTCAGGCACACAGAATTCTGTGGCGGACTTGGAGGACGAATTGCTGTCGATGCTCAACGAGGCATTGGCCCTCCGGTGGGTGTTCACATAGTCGGTTCCACTGCCGGCAAAGTATCGGCTGCCCCCCTGCCAGAACACTGCCTTGTACGTGCCGTCTGCGCTGTTGTACGCCTCAATCCAGACGACGTGCCCTGGCGCGCACGACCCCGCCAGAGCAGGTCGCGCGGGGACCAGCATCAACGCCAGCGACGCGGCGACAATGAGTGGAATGCGTTTCACGGTGGGTTCTCCTTCACCCTTACTTGCCCGTTGAGCCCGATCGGGTTCCCAGCAAGCGTTGGGGGGAGCCGGAGCAACCTGGACAATGGGTTTGCGTGGCACGCGTCAGTTCTAGGGTCGGTTCGGGTTCGGGCCACTTGCCGACCATCGTCATTCGTTTACCACGCTGGGCATTGCTCTTGGATCTTCAGCTGAGCGACGACATCAGCAGGCAGGTTGGAGCCAGCCGAAGGCGCGACGCCCAGCGGTCCACCCCTTGGGGTGTTGGCATACACGTTCCACTCCGCGCCATCCACGAACGCGTCCCTGGACGGTGGATCAGTGTCGTACCCGATGCCGGTCAGACACTCGTTGACCTCGACCAGGCGATCGTATTCGGCATCGCGCTGCTCGCGGGACATAGGTTGTGGCTGGATCCAGCCCCTGCGGACGGCTTCGTCGCTACACAATTGGTCAACCATCGCCCACCGTTCGCGCTGAGCGGATGTCACCTTGCCGTAAACGCCCGGATTCGCGCCAGGGACCATTGAGATCTCAGCGGCGAATCCGAACGCCCTGACACAGAAGAGAAGCCATTGCATGTGGGCGAGGCTGCCAAACGGAGCGCCCGTCTCCTCAAAGGCTCCATACGAATCGGCCACCGCCTCCACATCCACGACTCCGTCGAATGGTGATGATGGCGTCGGGACGACCGATGGCGACGGCGTGGCCGATGCGGCAATCGGGCCGCAGGCTGTGAGCAGGACAAGCATCATCGCCGGGGTCGCCAGGCCTCGCAGAGTTGTCTTGGTCAGCATGCTATTGCGGGCAGACAGCATTCTCGGAGTAAACCCCGACGCCCCACACGTCCCATTCGTGGGTGCCGGCAGCGGCCACGTGGGCCGGCCAGGAGAGGGTGAGCACCAACACGATTGCAGCCGCCAGACCTCCACCATTCCGTGTCGTTGTGATCCTCGTCGCCGTCATTTCCATGCCCTCCTTGCGGATAGGACGGGAGACAACCCCGTCTATGCATAGTTGCCCGCTGGAGACGATCGGGTTCCCGGAACCCAAACGTGCCGATCGGCGAAGTATGGAGTGATGGAGGTCGCTCGCACGTGAATGCGGCCACGCAATAGGTGCTCCTCGACGACGGTCGAGGGTCGAAAGAGGACGAGATGTTCAGGCAACCAGTGGTCGCCTTCATCGTCTGCGACCGTGAACGGCCCAAATCTGGGCAATCCCCACGCGTCCTGCATCCTGTAATCGAGTGAATCCCACGCGACGGATGTCAGGCACAGGGCTGGTGCTCACCGCGCTGCTGAGCGGTTGCTTGTCTGGCACGTTCTCGGAATCCGCGGGCTCGACGCCTCAGCCCGACTCCGCGGCAGCCACGCAGACCAACCCATCGGAGCCGCAGGAGAGCGCGATCGAAGGTGGACAGCCATCTCCGGTGCCCCCTCCCCTCCCCACTGGCGCTGACTACCGGGATCGACTCGGTCCGTACGCCAAGTACATCCTCGGGGACAGTGCGCTGGTCCCATGGGGCAGCATCGAATTCTTGACGTGGCAATGATGCGCTGGCGGACTGGCAAGTCCTCTCCGTCGAGGAGGTGTGCCCGCAGGACCTCGTCATCCTGTTCGAGATGCTCGCTTCAGGCACGAAGCCATGAGGGACATCCGCCGGGACCCGCCGCGAGGGACGCGCGACGGACTCGTGGGGTCCAGATCCTTACGCCTCGACTCGAGCGCGGGCGATCCATCGGTCGGCCGCCCAGGTCGCGACGCCCCAGATGACGCTCAGGACGAGGGCGACGGCCACCATGACCCCCGCCGCGGCAAGGCCGCCCGCCACGGGAATGCGGCCGCCCATGACCAGCAGGATCAGGAGCAGGAAGGCGAGCACGATCCCCACCATGACCAGCGCTATCTTGGCCGACGTGGCCAGGAACCAGCCTAGCGTGTGCCCCTGGGCGCGACCGGCCAGCCACAGTACGCACGGCCCGGCCGACCCGGCCACCGCGGTGTAGATCCCGAAGCCGCCGAACAGGGCGCCGAGTCCCAGTCGCTGGCCGCTGACAACCCAGACGTAGGCCCACGCGCCGAGCAGCGTCGACAACGCGCCGATCCCGATCAACCAGGCCAGGAGCAGCGTGGCCGTGCCGGCGGACAGGCGTTCGACCAGCTCACCCGAATCGGTCTCGACCACCTCGGTCGGGCCGTCCTCGCGCGGCGCGCGGTCGCTCACGCATCCGATGCGGCCAAGGCCGCCTCGAGGTCGGCGCGCAGATCCTCGACGGCCTCGATGCCTATCGACAGGCGCACCAGCGACGGCGACACCGCCAGTGGCGAGTCGGCCACCGAGGCGTGGGTCATCGGCGCCGGAAGCTCGATGAGCGACTCGACCGCCCCGAGTGACTCGGCCAGCGTAAAGAGTCGGGTCGCGGCAACGAACCGGCGCGCCACCGGCTCGCCGCCACCAAGCTCGAAACTGAGCATCGCGCCCGGCAGTCGCATCTGGCGCGCCGCCAACTCGGCGCCGGGGTGAGACGCCAGGCCGGGATAGTGGACCCGGGCGACCTCCGGACGCGATTCGAGCCACGCCGCCAGCGCCGCGGCGTTGGCCGTCGCGCGGTCCATCCGCACGGCCAGGGTCCGCATACCACGCAGAACGAGGAAGCAGTCGAACGGGCTCGGCACCGAGCCGGCGGCGTTCTGGTGGAACCGCAGCCGCTCGGCGAGGGCGTCCGAGCGGGTCGCGACCAGCCCGCCGATGACGTCCGA
>JADLBB010000254.1 GCA_020848055.1 Chloroflexota bacterium
TCCGTCTTGCGCGCGATCTTGTCGATCTCGTCGATGTAGATGATGCCGCGCTGGGCGCGGGCGACGTCGAAGTCGGCGGCCTGGATCAGGCGCAGCAGGATGTTCTCGACGTCCTCGCCAACGTATCCGGCCTCGGTCAGGCTCGTCGCATCGGCGATGCAGAACGGGACGTCCAGGATCTTGGCGAGGGTCTGCGCCAGCAGGGTCTTGCCGCTGCCGGTCGGCCCGACCAGCAGGACGTTGCTCTTGCCGAGCTCGACCTCGTCAACCTGGTGACCGGCGTTGACCCGCTTGTAGTGGTTGTACACCGCCACCGACAGGACCTTCTTGGCCTGCTCCTGGCTGATGACGTAGGCGTCGAGCTGGTCCTTGATCCTGCGCGGGCTCGGGAGCGCGCTGTTGGAGGCCTTGGACGCGCGCGGCGCCTCGAGCATCTCCTCCTCGATGATCTCCTGGCACAGGTTGATGCACTCGTCGCAGATGTACACGCCCTGGCCGGCGATCAGCTTGCGGACCTGGTCCTGGGACTTGCCGCAGAAGCTGCAGCGGTACGGAACCTTGCTCTTGGTGGTCATCGGGCGCCGATGGTATCACGGGCATGCCAGCGAACCGGCTCGGGTGGTTGGGTGGAGTGGTCCTGGAGGTCGTGCCCGAGCGCCGCATGCGCGTTGCGGCAGATTCAGATCAGGGCCGCACAAGGCCGCTGCGCGGCCCGCGTCACGGCGTGGTGCAGGTTGAGCGCCGCAGGAGATGCGCCCGAGGGCGATGAAGCGAGACCGGTGCGCGTCGCACATGAATCTGCCGATTCCGGCCGTCGCGTCGGCCACAAGCGCCGGCCGCGCCCGGGCGGCGCATGCGCGTTGCGGCAGATTCAGATCAGGGCCGCACAAGGCCGATGCGCGGCCCGCATCACGGCGTGGTGCAGGTTGAGCGCCGCAGGAGATGCGCCCGCGAGTACGCAACTCAACTCAACGCGCACCAGGTATGAATCTGCTGGTTCTGCCGGCCGCGGCGCTCCAAGGGCCACTGCTGGTAGATCGCGGTGTCCCGGATGTCCCGCATGGCTCCTCCGTCCCCCGAGCGCTCCAGATCAGACTTTGGCGTCGGCCTCGGCCGCCTTGTCCGCGGTGGGCGTCTCGCCACCGGCCGCGCGGGCCATGCTGATCAGCGACTCGGTGTTGCCGGCGAAGACCTCGTCGATCAGGCCGTAGGCCTTGGCCTCCTCGGCGCTCATGAAGTAGTCGCGCTCGCTGTCGTGCTTGACCTTGTCGAAGTCCTGCCTGGTGTGCTCGGCGAGGATGTGCATGAGCCGATCGGTCAGGTGCATCATCTCGCGCATCTGGATCTCGACGTCCGGCGTGTTGCCGCGAAAGCCGCCCGAGCCCTGGTGGATCATGATGCGGCTGTTGGGCAGCGCGTAGCGCTTGCCGGTGGCGCCCGCCGCCAGCAGCACGGCACCCATCGAGGCGGCCTGGCCGATGCAGATCGTGGACACCGGCGCGCGCAGGTACTGCATCGTGTCGTAGATGGCCATGCCACTCGTCACCACGCCGCCCGGCGAGTTGATATAGAGCTGGATGTCCTTCTCCGGATCCTCGCTCTCCAGGAACAGCAACTGGGCGATGATCAGGTTGGCGACGTGGTCCTCGATCGTGTCGCCCAGGAAGATGATGCGGTCCTTCAGGAGCCGGCTGTAGATGTCGAAGGCGCGCTCGCCGCGGGCGCTCGACTCGATGACCATTGGCACGAGCATCGGTTATTCGGACTCCTCGGTGGGTTCTTCGGCAGGTTCGGCCTGTGCGGTTGAGGGCTCTTCGGCCGGTGGCTCCCCGGCGGACGCATCGGTCTCGAGGGCTCGATCGACGAGCGACTCGACCAGTGTACGGTTGCGGATCGTCATGCGCAGGTAGCTGCGACCGCGGCGCGAGCCGAGGTACTCGCGCAGCTTGGGATCGTCGAAGCGCGACAGCTGGTCGGCGATCTCCGCGTCGATCTCCTCGTCGGTCGCGTCGATCCCCTCGGCCTCAGCGATGGCCGACAGCACGAGCAGCGTCTTGACCCGGCGCGTGGCCGGCTCGCGCAGCTCGGCCGTCAGCTCCTCGGGGGTCTGCCTGGCCAGGGCGAGGTACTGCTCCATGCCGATGCGCTGCTGCGCCAGCCGGCTGCGCAGCTCGTCGCGCATGATCTCGACCTCGTTGGCGACCATCACTTCGGGCAGCTCGACGCTGGCGTTGGCGACCGCGAAGTCGATGATCCGATCGCCGAACATGTGGCGTGACTCCGCGGCCGCCCGCCGCTCCATCGCGTCGCGGATCTCGGCGCGCAGGGCATCGAGCCCCTCGACGTCGCTCACGCTGCTGACGAACTCGTCATCCAGCTCGGGCAGGACCTTCTCGCGCAGGTCGAGCAACTCGACCTCGAAATGCGCAACCCTGTCGCGCAGCGCCTCGACTCGGTAGTCGTCGGGGAAGGTGATGTCGAAGCCGGTCGCGTCACCGATGGCCAGCCCGACCAGGTGGTCCTCCCAGCCCGGAATCATCCGTTCGTCGCCGATGACGAGCGGCAGGCGGTCCGCCGATCCACCCTCGAACGGCTCGCCATCGATGGTGCCGGTGAACTTGACGCTGGCGATGTCGCCCCTGGCGGCGGGCCGTCCGTCGATCGGTCGCAGCGTGGCCTGCTGCTCGCGCAGCTCGCCGATGACACCGGTCACCTGGTCGTCGGTGACCTCGGTCGACTCGAGGCTGAACGGGTAGTCGGTGTAGGCACCCAGCGTCACGTCCGGCCGCACCGGCACGGTGGCCGTGTACCTGACGGCCTGCCCCTCGACCATGGCCGCGGGGTCGATGTCAACCTCGGGCTGGTCGATCGGCCACACGTCGGTCTGGCGCAGGGCCGCCTCGTACGAGTCGCCAACCAGGTGGTCGAGCGCCTCGGCCAGCACCGAGCCGCGACCGACGAACCGATCGATCACGTGGCGCGGCGCCTTTCCCGGACGGAAGCCGGGCACCTTGGTGCGCTCGGCGACGTGCTTGTACGCCGTGGCGAATGCGTGCGCCACCTCGTCGGGCGGGACCTCGATCTCGAGGACCATCTTCGACCCGGGCTCGGGCCGCGTGGATACGGTGACCAATTCGACTCCTGTCTAGCTTGTGCCTGGCGTCATCGGTGCGCTGCTGGTGGGCGAGGCGAGATTCGAACTCGCACGTCTTGCGACACCGGCTCCTAAGGCCGGCGCGTCTGCCATTCCGCCACTCGCCCGCGGCTTGGTGCTTGGGAGGCGCGTATTCCAGCGACTGAGCGACCTCGGCGTGGATCCCGCATCGGGCCGCCGAAGGATACCGATGCGATCAACGTGTCGCAAACCGTTCTCGCCCTCGACGCCCGAACTCAGCGCGCCGCCGGACGTGATGACGTCGAACTTCCTCGCCTTGGCAGACTCGAACTGATCCTGGACACCTGAGTCAGCCTGGCTGCACCACACGGAGCCCGTGCGCGATTGCGGCGGACGCCAAGCGCGCGTCGTAGGTGATGAAGCCGCCGAGATCGGAGCCCAGCAGCTCGGCGCTGGCGAGGTGGATCGCATCCAGCGATCTGAGTTCGGGAGGTGGCATGGCGCCGGCCGCAGCCATGACGCGGTCATTGATGCGCAGAAGCTCGACGCGGGCGAGCACGTCATGGCCGCGGCGCACTGCATCGGCTCCTGATGGGAGTAGAGCGCGCGCCACCTCGATTCGCGAGAGCGCGCTCGATACGACAAGCCGTCTGCGGGCAAGGTAGTGGCGCAGAGCCGATGACTCGGTCTCTCGGACCGCTAGCTTGACAAGGGCAGATGAGTCCAGGTAGGTCGCTCGTCTAGCGCTCATCGCGGCGCAGACGCTCCAGGACGCGAGACGGCGGCTCGACGCCAGACGCGAGCAAAAGAGGCTCGGGGAGGTCACCGACACGGCCGCGGCTTGCCACCAGGTCACCCGTGGAGCGAAGGTAGTCGATGGGGCGCTGGTCGGGCAGCGGTGCCAGGATCGCGACCGGGCGGCCTCGATCGGTGATCTCGATGGTCTCACCCGCCTCGACGCGGCGCAGGAGTTCACTCGCTCGCTGCCTCAACTCACGCACGCCGGTCGTTGTCATGTGCTAACTGTAGCACACGCCCCGGTTGGCGCCCATTTGGATCCGAAGTTCGCTGGTCCGCTATCCCGCGACTTCAGTCGCGGGCGCGCGATGAGATCGTGGAGCACCCGTCCCGATCGGCGACAGCCGCCCGCGCACGCTCACGCGCCGAGCGCGTGACGTCGTCCCTTGGGTGGCTCGGATCGGGCTGTCGCGGCGCCGCCCAGCGTGCCCAGCGTGTCCGACTTGGCGTGGCCGGGCGGCGGCTCGCCGGACAGCAGCCGCTCGACCGCCCTGCGCGCCAGGGCCGCGACCACGATGGACGCGGCGACCTCGGCCGCGCTCCAAGCCGTTCGACTCGGTCCCGGCGGCCCCTCGGCGATCTGCTTCGCCAGCTGCTTGCTGACCTTGCCATTCCGGCGCGGGTCCGCCCGCCAGGCGGCAAGCTCGCGAGCCAGGCCCTCGCGGGCATCGGCGGCGTGTGGTCCGA
>JADLBB010000255.1 GCA_020848055.1 Chloroflexota bacterium
CCACGCGATACGCCTGGTCGTCGATGGTCGTGAAGTAGTGGCTCATCGAGCGCTGCTCGGCCGCCGCCAGCACCAGCGCCCAGCCGACGAGGTGGGTGAAGCTCGCCTTGCGCGGCGCGATCTGCGCGTTCAACTCACGGCGACGCGCCTCGAGCACGACGACATCGACGTCGCGGTAGCTCGTCGCGGTCGGCACGGACAGGCTGGCGGCCATGTTCTGGGCCAGTCGCGCGGCGGCCCCCTTGATCGGCGTGGCGCCTGCCGGCAGCGCCGGAGCGCCGGTCGCCGCGGTGGGATGCGGCGGCGGCGCGACCGGCTCGAAGCCGCCACGACCGGCGTCGAAGAAGGCACGCCACTCGGCATCCACGCTCGCCGGGTCGGCGCGGTACGTGTCGTACAGGTCGAGCAGGTAGCCCGCGTTGACGAGGTTCAGCTCGTCGATCGCGTCGTAACTGCCGTTGGTGTCGGAACTGCCGTTGGTGTCGGCCTGGGTCGCGGATCGACCCTGATCAGTCGCGGGCATGTCGCACCAAGGATACCCATGCTGAGCTCTTGCGGCAGATTCCCTTCCGAAACGCCCCACGCCTATCATGCTCAGGTGGAACTGACTCGCAGCTACGAGCGCGTCGTCCCCGAGGACGTCCAAGCTCGCTACGACTGGATCGAGACCCGCAACGCTGCCGCGGTTCTCAAGGCGTCAAACGCCACGGCATTTGCTGACCTCATTGAGGTGCTGCGTGGCTTCCGTGTCATCGCCACCGACATCATCAATCCGGGTGGAAGCCAGTCAGCCATCCCCAAGCGACTCAACCGCGAGTTCAGGGAACGTGGTTGGCGTGAGGCCCGATACGACACACACCTCCGCTCGGTCGTCCGCGTGAAGCCGTATACGAGAGGCGAAGGGCCGACCGAACGCGAGGCGGAGAGCAAGAGCCTCGGTTACCTCGTCGACAGCGTGAAGGATCGGATTGCGCTCGACGTCGAGTGGCATGCCAAGGACGGCAATCTGGATCGTGATATTGGCGCGTACCGAGCCTTCTACGATGGCGCGGTCATCGATGGCGGCGTGATCGTCACGCGGAGCTACACCGGCATCCGAACGCTGTCCGTTGAGTTGGGTCGAGCTGGAGGGTTCAAGACCACCACGACAACGACCATCGAGAAGCTCACGGATCGCCTGGCGCGCGGCGACGGTGGTGGCTGTCCGATCCTTGGCGTGGCCATCACCCGCGCTACCTACGCGCCGTAGCCCTTGTGTTGGCGACCGCGCGGCTGGACATCCGGCGCGGCCTCCTCGCCCCAGGCCGACCATCCTGGCTGCGGATACCGAGCGAACATCTCGAGGAATGGTCCAGGGCTGCATGCCTCGACGATCCCGTACATCTCATCGGGCTTCCGCGAGTGCTCGCGCTTGCGCGTCGCGAGCAGATTCACCTGCCGCCGACCCGGCTGGAACGTCCGCAGGTTGCCGCGCACGCCGAAGAGAATCGTCTCCGTCACATTGCGGAAGTAGAAGCCCACGCCGCGCCCGTCGCTTCCCCCGTCTTTCCTGACCTTATGCCAGACGAAGATCGTCTTGTACGTGAATCCCCACGCGTCCAGCACCTTGAGCGCGTCGGGCACGAGCGCGTTTGGAGTCCACAGGTAGCAATGCGACCTGCCCGCAGCTATCTCGCGAACCGGTAACGCTGCGATCTCGGCGATGCTCATCGTGTCGTATCGCGAGAGGCGCCTGTGTTCCGGCGCGACCTTCCCGGTCCGGTTCGTGAATCGCCAAGGGGGATCGGCAACGATGGTGCCGAATGGCTGGTTCACGACCATGGACACGAGGCTGTTGGACGCTGCGGCCAGCATTGCGCTCCGACCCGATGGTGATTGTGTCGGGACATCGATGACAGTCTCTTGGACGCCCCACCTGGCCGCGGCGGCGTGTCGGGCGGCTTCCGATCGTTCCTCGCGAGAGAGTTTCGCGGCGCGGGCGCGCCCGCCTTTGAGGCCGCCCCGCCTCCCGAACTCGGCCGCGAGCGGGTCCGCACCGTCGGCACCGCCTTCTGGGCCGAGAAACTCATCCCAGATTGGAATGCGCTCTTCGGCTATGCGTGACGGGTCATGCATGCGCATCAGTCTACAGCGTCCGATCGGTGAATGCCAGAGGGAATCGGCGATTCCTCGTGAGATTACCGGACGAGCCGTTAGCAGCCGCTTACCAGTCGATTCAGGCAGTCCGCGCCGTCGGCGAAAGCGGCGTGCCTACTCTCGCGACAGCAGCCCGCGCCCGAGAATGACCACCCCGATGGCGATGACCACCACGGGCAGCACCCAATCGGCGATCGCGAAGTTGAAACCATTGAGGCCGATGATGCCCTCGAAGAAGAGGAAGCCGATCGCGAACATGCCGATCCCGCCCAGGAAGGCCCAGGTGCCCTCGCGCAGCTTGCGCGCGTTGGCCGTGCGGGCGCCCCACAACAGCATGCCGAGGCCGCTGGCTGCCGGTCCGACCAACGCCCAGGCGTAGGCCCACGTCGACCACAGCCCGGTCCGGTCCTGGAACAGCAGCACCAGGCCGATGGTCGAGACAACCACCCCGCCAACGACCATGCCCTCCTCCGCGCTGATCGTCATGCCCAACACGAACAGGACGACCCCGACGGTCACGACGATCATCGGCCAGCCCAGGTCTGTGATGCCGAAGCCCAGCTGCTGGTCGACGAACAGGAGCAGGCCGCCCACGATCATGAGCGCGCCGAGGGCCAGGGTGCCGCGGTCGGGGCTTCGTGCTGGTGCCGGCGAAGGCGCCTGCGGCGCCGCATCGGTCATGCGCGCATGGTACGCCGGCCGTCCAGCGCTCGCCGTAGGATGAGGCAACGATGGACCTCAACGCCGACCTTGGCGAGAGCTTCGGCACCTGGCGGCTGGGCGACGACGAGCGGCTGGTGGCGCACATCACCAGCGCCAACGTGGCCTGCGGCTTCCACGCCGGTGACTTCCGGGTGATGGAGGCCACCGTCGCGCTCTGCCGGCGCGCCGGCGTGGCGGTCGGAGCGCAGCCGGGCTACCCGGACCTGTTGGGCTTCGGGCGCCGGCCGCTCGCCTTCGAGCCCGACGAGGTGGAGTCCATGGTGCGCTACCAGGTCGGGGCGCTCGGGGCCTACTGCCGCGCCAACGGAATCGACATGCAGCACGTCAAGCCGCACGGCGCGCTCTACAACCAGGCCGCCACCGATCCCGCGCTGGCGGCGGCGATCGCCCGGGCCGTGGCTCGCTTCAGCACCGACCTGGCGCTGTACGGCCTCGCCGGCTCCGAGCCGATGGCGGCTGCGGCCGCCGATGCGCATCTGCGCTTCGTGCCGGAGGCCTTCGCCGACCGCCGCTATACGCCGGCCGGGTTGCTCCAGCCGCGGTCCGAACCGGGCTCGCTGATCACCGATCCGGCGTTGGCGGCGAGCCAGGCGGTGTCGATTGCCAGGGAGCACCGGGTGAAGGCGGCTGATGGCTCAGCCATCGTGGTGCGGGCCGAGAGCATCTGCTGCCACGGGGATACACCCGGTGCGGTGGAGATCGCGGCGGCGGTGCGGAGCGGGCTCGAGGCCGCGGGCGTCGTGGTCGCGGCCCTCGGCGGATGATCCGGCCGTTCAGCGAGTCCGCGCTGCTCGTCGACGGCATCGGGGCGGAGACGGCGCAACAGCTGGCCGCGTCCCAGGCGCGCGACCCGATCCACGGGGTGGTCGAGGTGGTGCCGGGGTTGACATCGGTCCTTGTCGAGTTCGAACCCGACGCCGATGCGGCGACCCTCGTCCCCGTCGTGACGCAGCGCTTGGAGCACTCCCGTGACCCGGGTTCGCCGGGGCGCGTGCGGCGCATTCCCGTCGTCTACGGCGGTGACCACGGGCCGGACCTCGACGAGGTCGCGCGCCTGTGCGACCTGGCGCCCGACGAGGTCATCCGTCGCCACGTCGCCACCGAGTTGCGCGTGCTGTTCGGTGGCTTTGCCCCCGGCTTCGCGTACCTCGGGGAGCTGCCGTCCGAGTTGCGCGTGCCTCGACTGGAGACGCCGCGGGTGCGCACGCCCCCCGGCTCGGTCGCCATCGCCGATGCCATGACCGGCATCTACCCCGCCGCGCTGCCGGGCGG
>JADLBB010000256.1 GCA_020848055.1 Chloroflexota bacterium
CGGCCGCGGCGATGCCGTACCAGGCGACCGGGCGCGCGGCGGCCCAGCTGGCAAGGAGCGTCGATTTGCCGAAGCCCGCATCGGCCACGACGGTGGTGAGCCGCCGTGTCAGCGCCTCGTCGAGGATACGTTCGAGGTGTGGGCGACGCAGCAGCGGTTCCACCAGAGGCGGCGGGACGGCCCGCCCTCGGGCGGTCGAGGGTGTGGTGTCTCGCTGGGCAGGCATGGCGCGTCCGACGATACTCGTCTGCCGTCGATCGGCCAACCGCCGTCAGGAGGCTTCGCCATTGACGCGCGCCGGCCCCTGGTGGTAGGGTCCGGCACCGATGGTGCCGTAGGTGACGGCGCCGCGAGCTCAACCGACAGGAGGGCGTCATGTCGCAGACCGCAGGGACGGTCCTTCGCGCGTCGCGCCTCCGGACGGAGCTCGCCGGCTGACCGCTGTCCTTCGACAGCTGCCGCGGGCCGCCCTGCCGGGGCGGTCCTTCGATTTTCCAGGACCAATGCGCGACGCGCCACGCCGCGTCCCGTTCACGCCACCGATCCTGGAGATACCGCTTGAGCCGTTCACGCTCTTCATCCCGCCGTGACCGATACGGTCCACGCTCACAACCGAGCTCCTTCCGATGCGTCAACTGCCGGCTCGATGTGCCAACCGATGCTCCCGGAACGCAGCACCGCAACCATTGCCCGGCCTGCCTATGGTCGCGCCACGTCGACGATCGGCCGGGCGACCGCGCCATGCTCGACGAGTGCGGCTCCGGCATGGAGCCGATCGCGATCGCCGTCCGCGGTCGCGGCGAGTGGGTGTTGATCCACCGCTGCATCGGCTGCGGCGTGCTGCATGCCAATCGATCAGCTGCCGATGATTCGCCGTTGCTATTGGTCCGCCTGGCCGTCCGACCCCTCGCATTGCCGCCCTTTCCGCTGGACCGCCTGTCAGTCATGTAGTGCGGCGTGCTACGCTGTGCCACATGAGCCGGCAACATCGGTCATTTCGCTTCTCCGAGGCGACGCTCAGTCGCCTGGATGCACGCGCCCACGAGGTCCGCGAGACCCGCACTGGCTTGGCGGAGCGCTACGTCGAGGAGGGGCTCCGGATGGACGAGCACCCCGGCATCGGCTTCGCCGATGGCCCGGCCGGCCGCCGCGCCGTGGTCCTTGGCACCGGGTTGGACGTGTGGGAGGTCGTCGCGACCCTGCGCGACTCGCGCGGCTCGGTGGTGGCTGTCGCCAAGTACTTCGATCGGCCGGTGGCGGCCGTGCGTGCGTCTCTGCGCTACTACGCCGCCTTCCCGCAGGAGATCGACGAGGACATAGCGCGTCGACAGGCAATCTCCGAGCGAGAGGAGGTCATCGCCAGGCGCGCCCGTGCGATTGAGCCGTGAGGCTGCTGCTCGACGAGCACTACTCGCCCCGCGTGGCAGATCGGCTGCGGAGGTTGGGTCACGACGTGACGACCGTGCGCGAATCGACCGATGTCGGTGGCCTGCCAGACGCCGACGTACTCGAGGTGGCAGTGGTTCAACGGCGAGCGGTGGTCACGGAGAATGTCGCCGACTTCGTGGCGCTGCATCGAGCGCGCGTCGTCGCCGGCCGTCGGCATTTCGGGCTCATCTTCACGTCGCCGCGTCGCTTCCCCCGGACAACCCCGTCCATCGGGCGATTCGTCGCAGCGCTGGACGCCTTCCTGTCCGCACATCCCTCGGAGGAGGCGCTGGTCGACCAGGCGTGGTGGCTCGATCCGGTCAGCCGGTGATCGACGGCGCGGCGACGAGAGCGGCGTTGTCGGCGGGCGCGTGGCGCCTCAGTTGACGGTGGTCGAACCTCCGGGGGCGGACATGACGCGCGGGGCCGGCGGCGGCTCGGCCGAGCCATTGAAGGTCAGCGCGCCATCCGGCCCGGCATCGACGGTGACGCTGCCGCCATCGGTCACCTCGCCGGCCAGGATGCGACGGGCGAGCGGGTTCTCGAGATTGCGCTGGATGGCGCGGCGCAGCGGCCGAGCGCCATAGACCGGGTCGTAGCCCTCTCGGGCCAGGAGGCCCAGGGCGGCATCGGTGACGATGAGCGTGATGCCGGCCTCCGCGGTGCGGCGGGCGACGCCGGCGACGAGCAGACCGGTGATCTGGCGCAACTGCGCCTCGTCCAGCGGCCGGAACACGATGATCTCGTCGATCCGGTTGAGGAACTCGGGCCGGAAGTGGTCGCGCAGGGCGAGACGCACCTTCTCGGCGACGCCGTCGAACGCGCCGGGACCGGCCTCGGCGGCCTCGATCAGCATGGCCGAGCCGATG
This sequence comes from Chloroflexota bacterium, assembly GCA_020848055.1. Taxonomy (GTDB): domain Bacteria; phylum Chloroflexota; class Limnocylindria; order QHBO01; family QHBO01; genus JACDBZ01. The sequence continues at coordinate 2,298 of JADLBB010000256.1, forward strand.
TTGCTGGTCGTGATGATGACCGTGTTGCGGAAGTCGACCGTTCGGCCCTGCGAATCGGTCAGGCGGCCGTCGTCGAGCAGCTGGAGCAGGATGTTGAAGACATCGGGGTGGGCCTTCTCGATCTCGTCGAACAGGACGACCTGGTACGGCCGGCGCCGGACGGCCTCGGTCAGCTGGCCGCCCTCGTCGTAGCCGACGTATCCCGGCGGGGCCCCGACCAGGCGGGACA
>JADLBB010000257.1 GCA_020848055.1 Chloroflexota bacterium
CAACCTGCTTGGAAGGCAGGAGCTCTACCAACTGAGCTACTCCCGCGCGCCGTCACCATACATGACGGTGGGGCTCATGTCCCGGCCAGGCGCTCCACGACGGGGTCCAGTTCGCCAACGGCACCGACCATGATCGAGGTGATGCCTAGCTCCGCGCGCAGCCGCGTGAACTTCGCCACGAGGTCGTCCACGGTGCCGATGTAGATGTGCGGCGAATCGAGGAGCTCCTCGGCGCCGATGACGATGCCGTGCTGCCGGAGCCGTTCGGAGGCGACGGTTGCCTCGCTCAGGGGCGAATCGGTGATGCAGATGGCGGTCATCGAGGGGTAGATGTTGAGCTCGAGAGCCTCGAATCTATCACCGGCCGCCTGGCGGACCCAGCCGATCTTCTCGCGCGTCCCCTCGAAGCTGACCGATGTCGGGTCCGGCCCTGGAACACGAAGGCGGGGCGCAAGACCGATGATCTGCGCCTCGCGCGCCGCCAGCTCGAGCGTGCGTCGCCCGCCGCCGCCGATCATGAAGGGTGGATGCGGCTGCTGGACCGGCTTGGGGTAGGCGTCGTAGCTGTTGATCGTGTAGTGGGACCCATGAAAGCTGAATGGGCCTTCGGCGAAGCAGCCCTTGAGCACGGCGACCGCCTCGGCCAGCCGAGCCTGGCGCACGGGCGCCGGATCGAAGGGGAGGCCGATGGCGTCGTACTCGGGTCGATTCCAGCCCGCGCCGATGGCGACATCGAGGCGCCCGTCACTCAGGACGTCGATGCTGGCGAGGTCCTGGGCCAGCACGGCCGGATGACGCAGGTCATTGTTGAGCACGAAGGCCGTGACGCGCAGCCGATCCGAGATCGCGGTAATGGCCGCCATGGCGGCCACCGGTGCCAGCTGTGGGAGGAGGTGGTCGGGGATGACGAGCGTGTCGATCCCGACCGCCTCGGCATGGCGGGCGGTCTCGCGCAGGCCACTGACGCTGGCGACGTCGCGCGCATGGGCCAGGAAGCGAAACGGGCGACGGCTCACCCGGGTTGGTGCTCTGCGTCGATGACGTGTGAGACCGCGTTGATCAGCGCGAGGTGCGTGAACGCCTGCGGGAAGTTACCGAGGTGGCGCCCGGTGGCCGGGTCGAGCTCCTCGCCGTACAGGCCCAGCGAGCTGGCATGCGACAGCAGCTTCTCGCACAACCGGCGGGCGCGCGGCACCTCGCCGATCTCGACCAGCGCCGATACGAGCCAGAACGAGCAGATCGTGAATGTGCCCTCCACGCCGGACAGGCCGTCGTCGGTCTGCTCGGTCCGGTAGCGCAGGACGAGGCCGTCCTCGGTCAACTCCTCACCGATGGCGAGCACGGTGTTGCGGATGCGCTCATCGCCCGCCGGCAGGAAGCCGACGAGCGGCATGAGCAGCGCCGACGCGTCGAGCGCCCTGGTGCCGTAGGCTTGCGTGAAGACGCCGCGGTCATCGGTGCCGTTGGCGCACACGTCGGCATGGATCTCGTCGGCCGCCGCCTGCCAGCGCTCGGCGATCTCGGTCTCGTCGCGCACCCGGGCCAGCTTGGCGCCACGATCGAGTGCGACCCAGCACATGACCTTCGAACTGGTGAAGTGCTGTGGTTCGCCGCGCACCTCCCACATGCCGTGGTCCGGCTCGCGCCAATGCTCGAGCGCCGCCTCGACCTGGCGCATGACGATCGGCCACATCCGTTCGTCGAGGTGGTCTTGCGCCCGGGCGTGGATGCTGATCGAGTCGAGCACGGCACCCCACATGTCGTTCTGGCGCTGATTGTAGGCGCCGTTGCCGATGCGGACGGGCCGCGCGCCCTCGTAGCCGGACAGGTGATCGAGCTCGCTCTCGACCAGGGCGCGCTCGCCGTCGACGCCGTACATGACCTGGAGCTCCTCGTCGCGCTCGGCGACATCGGCGATGAAGTGGAGGTAGTCGTTGGCCTCCCAGTCGAACCCCAGCGTGAACAGGGCCCACAGGGCGAAGGTCGAGTCGCGGATCCAGCTGTAGCGGTAGTCCCAGTTGCGCTCGCCGCCGGGCGTTTCGGGCAGCGACGTGGTCGCGGCCGCCGCGACGGCGCCGGTGGGCGCGTACGTCAGGCCCTTGAGGGTCAGGGCCGAACGCTCGAGGTACGAGCGCCACGGGTGGTCGGGAAACTTGCCGCGCGCCAGCCAGTGCTGCCAGTGGTGGGCCGTCCAGACCATCCGCCGATACGCGTCATCGCTCGTCGTCGGTCCGTCGGCGCGGTTCCAGGCCAGCGCGCAGAAGCGGATGTCGCCCTCCTTGAGCAGCGTGCGGGCCACGGCATTCGGACCCTCGATGCCGAGGTTCATGTCGCTGGTCAGGACCAGCTCGACATCGCTGCCATCGCCGGCGCGACACGTGACCCGGTGGTAGCTGTCGTCGGCGTACGACCAGGTGGCGCGCTGGCGGCCGTAGTCGAAGGCCGGCTCGCAGTCGAGCTTGATCTGCATCTCGCCGTCGAGGCAGCGCACGAAGCGCAGCAGGATATGGTGCGTGTCGTAGTCCGTCGGTGGCCGGCGCTGGATCTTCGAACGGCTCTCGCCGTGCCGCCACGGGCCCATGACGAGCAGGTCGCGCACGACCACCCATCCCGACTCGCTGCCCCAGCTCGTCTCGAGCACCATCGTCCCGGGCACGTATCTACGCGCCGACGGCACCATCATGTCCGATGGTCCGAGCCGGAAGCTGCCGGCGTCACGATCGAGCATGGCGCCGAACACGCTGGGCGAGTCGATGCGCGGCAGGCACAGCCACTCCACGTTGCCCGAGGCCGCGATGAGCGCGGTCGTCTCACAATCGGACAGGAAGGCGTACTCGGCGATCGGTGGGAACGGGGACGAGCCATACGGCTGATCCGTTCCGACGTTCACCCCGACGCGCCCTTGTTCCTTCGCCATCAGGCCGGCCTTCGTGCTGTGGATGCGCCAGTCTCACACGTTTGCGCCCCGTGGCGCCAGCCGAACCCCCTACAGATCGGTCGCGTTCTGCGTGTCGCAGGCCGATGCGCTGCCGCCCTGCAGGCCGTTGGTGAACCAGCGC
>JADLBB010000258.1 GCA_020848055.1 Chloroflexota bacterium
GATCGGACTCGGCCAGGGCGTGGAGCGCGCCGATGTGAGCCGACGCGAGGTCCGAGACGTGGATGTAATCACGTAGCGCCGTTCCGTCCGGTGTCGGATAGTCCGTTCCGAGCACCTGCACCGGCGGTCCCTGCCGGGCGGCCGCGCGGAGTACCAGCGGGATCAGGTTGGTGGCGTGCTCCCAGCGCTCGCCGAGGGTGCCGTCCGGATGGGCGCCGGCCGCGTTGAAGTAGCGCAACGAGGCGTACCGCAGTCCGCGATGGCGATGTGCCCAGTCGAGGACCTGCTCGACCATGCGCTTGGACTCGCCGTAAGGATTGATCGGATGGAGGGGGGCTTCCTCGGTGACCGGCAGCCGCTCGGCAGCGCCGTAGACCGCGGCCGACGACGAGAACACGAGCTGATCCACGCCCGCGCGTTCCATGGCTCGCAGCAGGGTGACCGTGCGGCCCACGTTGTGCTCGAAGTAGGCCAACGGGTCTCGGATCGACTCATCCACCGACTTGAGCGCGGCCAGGTGCACGACCGCGTGGTACCGGCGCTCGGCAAACAACTCGTCCAGCGTCGCCGCGTCACCGACATCGGCGACGACCAGGCGCGCTGGCGCGACGGCCTCGCGACGCCCGGTCGCCAGGTTGTCAACGACCACCACGTCGTGGCCGTCTCTGACGAGCTGGCGGACGACGTGTGAGCCGATGTAGCCGGCGCCACCGGTCACCAGGACCCGCATCGCAACCCCCCTCTCCCGTCAGACGCCCTGTGGCATCGCCCGAACCGCACCGGCGACGTTCGCGGCGGCGGATGCCGATTCCGGACCGTCCGTGCGTGCCAAGATGACGCCGGCCGCGGTGGCGAGCGCGATCAGGAGCCACAGGTAACGCGCGTAGGCGAGATCAAGGAACATGCCGGCCAGCACGTAACCGAGCAGACCGAGGAACAGGCCCACCGCCAGCGACGCGTCGCCGGGCGCGCGCGGCCGCTGGCGGATCCGCAGCAGCGGTATGGCCGCGGCCAACAGCACGCCCAGGAAGGCCGCCGTTCCGAGCAGGCCACTCTCGGCCGCCATGCCGAGGAACAGGCTGTGGGCGGCGCGTTCTGTCCCGTGCAGGTCGACCACGGCGGCCCTGCGCGCGTACCGCTGGTAGTGAGCCGGGAACTCCCCCGGACCGAGTCCGAGCAGCGGGCGCTCCAGGATCGCGGCGATGGCCGCGGCGTTCTCGCCAGCCCGGCCCTGCAATGCGCGGTCCGGTGCGGCCGTGCCGAACCCGGTGGTCAGGCCGGTGGCGTCGCCGAGCGTGGCGATCCGGGTCAGGTAGGCCGGGAAGATGGCGAGCAGCAGTGCCCCACCCAGGGCCGAGGCGAGCACCAGCCGGATGGGCAGAATCCGCATTATCAGCCCGATGGCGATGAGGCACGCGACGGCGACGGCGGCTCCTCGTGAGAAGGTCAGGACCATCCCGGCGCCGATCAGCATGGTGCCCGCTATGAGGGCCAGCTGCCTCCATCGTCGCCGAGTCGTGAGGGCCAGGGCGGCGCCGATCGGGATCACCATCAGCATGACCTGGGCGTAGTAGTTCTTCTCGCCCAGCTGCCCGCCCAGTCGCGGCTGGAGGGTGCCTCCGCTCAGCGAGTCTTCGTCGGTGACGAAGGAGTCGTCGCTGAGCTGCGCGAGACCGAAGTAGCGCGTGTAGTACGAGCCGGTTACCTGTTGGATCACCGACACGGTGCCGACCAGGGCAGCTGCTGCCACGAGCGCGACCAGTGCCAGCCTGAGTGACTCGCGCGTGCGAATGGCATTGATCAACAGCAGCGTCAGGAGCAGCCCTTCGACCGCCGTGGTGCCGACGTTGGCGATGGCCGATGCGGCATCATCGGCGACCAGCACGCCGATCAGGCGGATGAGCATGAACGCCAGCATCGCCCACAGCACCGGTGGGAACACCAGGGGCCGGCCCTCGGTGAACAGGGCACGCCAGACCGGCACCACCAGCAGCAACGGCAGTGCCAGCCCCACCAGTGACGGCGCGCCATACAGGTTGACCGCGTTGCCTGCAAGGTTGGTGAACACCACCCCGATGACGAGCGGTGTGGCCAGCCACGGGTAGAGGATCACGATGATCAGCCCGAGCGTGGCCACCACGGCCATCATGAGGAGGAACCCCTCGCGCGCCATGGGGACGAGGAGCATCAGCCCGGCTGCGGCCAGGGCTGCGATCAGCAGCGCCAGTGCGAACGGCCCCGCGCGTCGAATCTCGCTCCCCGTTGGCGATAGCGCGGCCTGGGCCGAGGTCATCGGCTATCAGCTCCGGCCCGAGGTGGTCGAGCTCAGCGGACGTGCGGCCTCCTTGCTCACCTGACCGCGCCGGCGGCTCCGGGCTGGCTTGAGCGCCACGATCCCACCGATCGAGCCACTGGCGGCGCGGATGGCCTCGGTCGCGTAGCGGACCGACGCCCGTGTCTGGCCGGTCAACGGCGCCGCGACGATGGTGGTGTCCGTCGCCCCGGCCCAGATGAGCGCTGCCGGCGACTGGCCGAGTGCCGGAGGACAGACCAGCACCACGTCGCTTCCCTGTCCGGCTCTGTCGACCGTCGCCCTGGCCACGGCTGGATCGAGCATGGGGTTGGCGCCCGTGTCCGCCAGGCGCACCCGGGGTCCGATCGATGCGAGGATGCTGCGATCGAAGCGCGACCCGTCACCGACGAGCGTCACACTGCGACCGAACTCGGTGACGGCAGCTGTGAGCAGCGTGGCCAGTTCCGGCCCATCCTCGCCTTCGAGCGGCGCGAGGAGCGCCGTTCGCCGCTGGTCCTCACCCGTCAGCAGGATCGCACTGGCCACGTGACGCAGGATGATTCGACGCTTCTGCTCGCGCTTGGGCGATCGCGGGTCGAGATCGACGGTCCCGAGCAGCGCGCCGCCCGCCAGGTATGCCAGCTCCTCGCCGTCGCGCACGCGATCACCGAAGTACTCCGATGCGACTGCCAGCAGCACGGCACCGATCGCTCCGGCCAGGCCCGCGGCCAGGACCAGGATGGTCAGCGGCGGGCCGCTCGTCTCGGTGGGCGGCTCGGCGCGGTCGATGATCGTGACCTCGCCGCCGAGGGTGTCTTCGCCGCCCTTGTTGGCTGCCACCACCAGCTGATCGGCGAGGAAGTTGGCCAGATCGGCTGCACGCACCGGGTCGTTCTGCTGAGCGAGGATCACCACGAAGCGCGTCTGGGTACTGCCGCTGACCTGGACGCGGTCCTCGCGCAACTTCTCGGTCGTGTCCGTGAGGCCAAGCTGTTCCACGGCCCCGCTCAGGAACGTCTCGCTCAACACGAGCTCGGCGTACGTCCGCGCAAGGTTGCCCGCCGCATTCTGGGCATCCTGGCTGGCGTTGACCGGCCCGACCAGCAACTGCGCGCGCGCCTCGTAGCGCGGCGGGAGCGCCATGGACAGTGCCACGCCGACCAGGCTGGCCATGATGGTCGACGCCAGCAGGGTCGGCCACCAGCGCCTGAGGGCCGGCAGGTAGCCACGCAGTTCGGTCTGTTGCATTTTGGGTCCTTTCAGGCGAAGTGTTGCGGCACGCGGTATCTCACGTCAATCGGTGGATGGTCCGGGTTCGTCGCTCCCGAGCGGCCGTGCCGATCGCGGCAGCAGCAGGGTCTGAAGGCCTATGAGGCGAGCATTGGAGTTGTGACCGACGTTGATGCGAGGCAGCCGGTACCAGTCGGGGCGTCTGGGGTCTATCACGCCGCGCCGCGTCGTGAAGGCGAGCTCGAAGCCGGCCGTGGCCACGGCGTCGGCCGTCGCCTGCGAATGGTAGCCGGTCGGGTAGGCAAAGGCCCGTGGCGACGATCCGAGATGCTCAGTCAGCAGCCGCCGGCACGTGTCCAGGTCGTCTGCCAACGCCCCTGGGCTCATGCGGTCGAGGCGATGATGGCGGTGCGAGTGACCTCCAATCGAGACGCCGGCACGTGCCAGTTCGGTGATCTCGTCCCAGCCGAGCGCTTCGTGCGGCCCGTCCGACACATCGAGCCGTGCGCCGAGGTCCGCCACCACGCGCTCGGACTCCGCGGTGTCGAGGTCCTGGAGGGCGTCGTGAATCACCCGATATGCGGCCAGGCGGTCCGCATCGGTCCGGAGAGAAAGCGGCGCGCCGCCCCACGGGACCTGATCGGCCCCGGTCGTGCGAAGGGTGTGCATCAGCTGATCCCACCAGAATGGCTGCCCTGCCTCGAGCATGGCCGTTGCGACGAACACGGTGACCGGGACGCGGGCGCGCTGAATCACCGGCCAGGCGACATCGAGGAAGTCGCGATACGCGTCATCGAAGGTGACCAGCACCAGGGGCCGTCGGGCGCGGGTGCGTCCGCCCTGGCGCAGGTCAAGCATGTCGTCGAGCTCGATCAGGGTGAATCGACGGCGCGCGTGGGCGAGATGGTCCGCGAAGTCTGCGACCAGGGCGCTGAGAAGTCCGGGGCTCATCTCGCTCGCGGCGGAAGGCGAGGCGGCGATGCGGTGGTAAGTCAGGACCGCGAGGCGATCACGGCCCGTCAACGGTGCGAGGCCGTGCAGCAGCGAGCCGACCGGTCCGCGACCGATCGACAGTGCCAGCCTCCGCATCGGCTTCATCTGGGTATCCTCATGCTCTCGCTGCTCGCCTCTTCGGCGGCGATGGTCGCAACCGCCGGGTGTCCCAGCACCAGCCGCGCGCCCGGGATGCGCAGCACTTCGGGGAACGTCTGGTCGACCGCCAAGACTCCCGAGAACAGCCTGAAGGTCAATAGGACCATCGCCCCGGCGATCGCGAAGGCAACTATGAGCGGTGGGTTGAGGAACTCCTGAATGGCCAGCAGCGTCAGCGCTGCGGCCGCCACCGTCAGCGTGAGCCCCAGGTTGGCCATGCTCACCCGGCTGACGGCGGTCCGCCCCAGCCCGAGCAGCTCGTAGCCGCGTTGCAGGACCACCGCGATGGCGGTCGCCAGCGCCGCTCCGAGCGGGCCGAGCGGTGGAACGAGCAGCAGCAGCAACGCGATGCTCACGACGGCCATCATCACGTTGCCGATCACGATGTAGCGAATCCGTCCAGCAGCCACGAGCACGAGCTGCGCCGGGCCCAGCGCGGTCGCCACGAACGCGCCGGTTGCCAGGGTGGCCAGCACGATGGCGGAGGACTCGTACTGCTGCCCCGCAAGTATGACGGTCGTCGTCGGGGCAAACGAGAAGGTCAAGAGGAAGACCGGCATGGTGAGCGCGATCTGCCATGCCGCGGTGCGCCAGTAGACCGCGTTCAACTCGGCGCCGCCGCCGCGCTCGATCAGGCGCGAGGCAAGGGGCAGGAACAACAGTGCGAAGCTGGCCGCCACCAGGTCGTTGACGTTGGCTGCCGGCTGGATGGCTCGCAGCTGGGCGACGGCGTGGAAGCCGTGGTTGGCCTGGACGATGACTGCGTCGAGCGAGTGGCGCGCAGCAAGCATGATCTCGGTCGTCAGCATCGGGACGGCCATGGACAGCGCGTTCCATGGAATACTGATGCCCTCGGCCAGGTGCCTGGTCAGACCCATTTCGGCGAAGACGCGAACTACGAGCGGGAGGTAGACGCCGATGCCGATGACGGTCGCCAGCACCATCCCCAGGGCGAGCCACTGCACGCTGGCGCCGATGCCGACCAGGCTCGCCACGATCGCCACCTTCACGAGCGGTCCGATGATGTGCTTGCGGAAGAAGATCGCCTTGGGCTGGTTGAAGGCGGCCATGAGCATCTCGAACAGGAAGTAGTCGAGCGCCTCGAGCGGAATGAGGAGGGTGAGGATGATGACCAGCGAACGTCCGGGCTCGTCGGCGAAGACAGGATGCCCGACCGCCGTTGCGGCCAGCAGCACCATCCACAGGCCGAGGCCCAGCACGAGGATGGCTCCGGCCTGGAGGACGATTGCGCCGAACAGGCGACGGTAGTCCTCGCGCTCGTGGTACTGCGGCACGAGGCTCGGCAGCACCCGGTGCAGGCCAAGCGTGGAGAGGTTGCGCGCCACCCAGGTGAGCGAAAGAATGTACGCTAGCGCCCCGAAATCGGCCACCGGCAGGTAGCGGATGATGAGGATCTGGGTGATGAAGTTGACGCAGATGGCGAATGCCTGGCCGGTCAGCAGCAGTGAACTGCCCCTGACCTGGGCTACCCCATGCCCTTCGCCGGGCGTGTCGCCGACCGGCTCCGTCATGGCGGGCACACCACGCCCGCCCGGGTCCTCCCAAACCGAACCGGGGACAACTGCGTGCGCGACCTCATCGCGCTGAGCATGCTGGTGCTCGGCTGCGTGGCGCTTGGGGTGGCGCACAGCCAACGGTCTTCGACCGGCCTGGCGGGAGTGGTGCGCATCCTGGCAGGAGTCGTGGTCGGGGCGTGTGCCGCCGTCGTGATCGTGTCGCTCGCCACCGACGTCATCCCCGACGACGAGGAGGATGTCCTGTTGGCGGTGACCCTCGTCATGGCCGGTGCCGCGGCAGCGGCCGGGTTGCTGTGGCGGCGGTTGCGGTCGACCGCGGACCGATGAGGATCGTGGTCACCGGCGCCGCCGGGTTCATCGGTTCGCACCTGGCCGAACGCCTCTTGGCGGATGGGCATGACGTGGTCGGACTGGACGCATTCACGCCGTACTATGACCGCACGCGCAAGGAGAGCAACCTGCGCGCCGCGATGGCATCCGAGCGCTTTGGGTTCGTGGAGCTGGACCTGCGCACCGACGACCTCGCACCCGCACTCGACGGCGCCGACTGCATCATCCATGAAGCGGCCATGCCCGGGCTCCCTCTCAGCTGGACCGATGTTGCCGGTTATGCCTCGTGCAACGTCGTGGGGACGGCCCGCCTGCTCGATGCCGCCGTGAGGGCCGAGGTCGGCCGCTTCGTCCACGTGTCCACCTCGTCGGTCTATGGTCGGACCGCCACCGGCGACGAGACGGCGCCCACCCGGCCGATCTCGCCCTACGGCATCACCAAGCTCGCTGCCGAGCACCTGGTGGCCGCCTATCGGGAGGCGCATGGGCTTCCCGCGGTCGTGCTGCGCTACTTCTCCGTCTACGGCCCGAGACAGCGTCCGGATATGGCGTATCACATCTTCATCGAGCGCCTGCGGCGTGGTCAGCCGTTGGTCGTCTTCGGCGACGGGCGCCAGACGCGGTCGAGTACCTTCGTGGCCGACTGCGTGGATGGCACGGTGCGGGCCATGCATCACGGCGTCGTGGGCGAGACGTACAACATCGGCGGGGCGGCCGTGCAGTCCGTGCTCGAGGTGGTCGACATGCTCGGCCAGCTGCTCGACGTCAGGCCCGCGATCGAGTTTGCGCCCGCTCGCATCGGTGACCAGCAGGACACGGTCGCCGACTATCACAGGGCGGCCGCGGCGTTCGGGTACCGGCCAACCACGTTGCCCATCGACGGGCTGGCGGCACAGGTTCGCTGGCACCTCGACTCAATCGCCCCCTGAGATGCGGCGCGCCTAGGTGCCAGATCGCCGCAGGATCTCCGTGAAGGTCTGGACGATCAGCTTCAGGTCGTTGAGCGGCGACATCGAGCGCACGTAGGCGATATCGAGGCGCAGGCGTTCATCAAACGTCGAGTTGCCACGCAACTCGATCTGCCAGCGGCCGGTGAGGCCGGGTCGCACGTCGAGGCGCTCGGTGTGCCATGACGAGTAGGTGTCGACCAGGAAGGACGTCGGGCGCGGTCCGACCAGGGACATCTCGCCTCGCAGCACGTTGATGAGCTGGGGCAGCTCATCGAGGCTGGTTCGGCGCAGGAAGCGCCCCACGCGGGTGATGCGCGGATCATTCGGGATCTTGAAGTCCGGCGGCGGCAGGACATTGAGGTGCGCCAGGCTGGCCTTGAGCTCGGCCGCGTCGGGAACCATGGTGCGCAGCTTGTACAACCGAAAGGTTCGCCCGTGCTGTCCGGCGCGGGGCTGGGTGAAGAGCACGGGTCCCGGTGAATCGATCCAGATCACAATGCCCAGGACCACGCCCAACGGGACCACGATCGGCAGGGCCAGGATGGTGAGGCCCAGGTCGAGGGCTCGCTTCCAAGCCGGGTACGGATTGCGATTCATGTCAGCCCACCGAGTCGGCGACGCGAACCGCGGCGACCACCGGTTCAATGGCCATGTCGCGCAGCGCGGCCTCGAGCAGGGCCTCGCCGGTGACGGCGTCGATCGGGAAGTTGGCCACGCCGGCCCGGACCGAGCCGGCAGGCAACTTCGACTCGATTCGGTCCACCACCAGTTGGCCACCCATCCGGTCGGTCTGGGGCAGCAGCAGGAACGTCGTCTCGCCGTCGCGCCAGGCCCGGTCGACCTGGCGAGGGGAAGCGGCCTCGATCACGGCCTGGTGGTTGGGGGCCCCTGGTACGTCCGCCGTGGCTCGAACGGCGACGAGGCTGAGCTCCTGGCCGAATCTGCGGGCACGCGCCATCTCGTGGGCCAGCGGGTCGAGCGCCGGACCGGCCTCAGCCGGCGATCCGGGCGCCTGCGCCATCCGCCGCAGCACTACCAACAGGAGCAGGATAGCTGCAGCCAGCAGCACCAGGCCGATCGTGTCCGTGCCATGAGCGACGAAACCGGCGACCGCGCCGCCGATGGTGGCCAGGACCAGCGGCAGCATGCGAGGCCTGCTCACCTGGTGTGCCCGCCATCCAGGGCGCCCTCGGCATGGGCTATCGCGGCCGAGGCGTTCTGCACATTGACCATGACCGACTCCGACCGCGTCACGGGTTGGTGCGTCCCGCGCCCGAAGGCGTGGTAGGTCCAGCCGGCCTCGGTCATGGCGGCGGCATCCAACGCGCCACGTCCATCGACCATGAGCGGGTTCCGCACGATGTTTGCTGCGGCCAGCCAGTCCAGCTCGCGGAAGACGCTCCACTCGGTGGCCAGCACCACCGCATGCGCATCGCGCATGGCGGCCATCGGGCTCTCGGCGACGTCGAGGCCGGGCACCTGCTCCACGGCACTCGACCGTGCTGCCGGCATCGGATCGTAGGCGACGACGCGCGCGCCGGCATCGAGCAGATGCTGGGCGATTCGGAGCGAAGGTGCCTCGCGCAAATCGTCGGTGTCAGGCTTGAAGGTGAGGCCAAGCAGGGCAACCCGGGCGTCGTGCAGGCCCGACAGCATCCTGTTCAGGGCCAGCAGCACGCGACGCGGTTGGAACTCGTTGATCTGTTTGACCGCCGCGAGCAGAGGGGCATGGACCTCGCGAGACTGGGCGTCGAGCAGCGTCATGGCGACCTGGTGGGGCAGGCACGAGCCTCCGAATCCGACGCCCGGACGCAGGAAGCCGGTGCCGATGCGCTTGTCGTAGGTCATCGAGGCGACCACGTTGTCGATTGTGGCCCCGTAACTGTCGCAGATGCCCGCCAGCTCGTTGGCGAAGCTGATCTTGGTCGCAAGGAACAGGTTCGCCGCCAGCTTGCCGACCGATGCGTCCAGCGCGGGCAGCACCACCATTGGGGCGCTGCTGGGCGCATAGAGCTCGGCGAGTGCCCGCTGGCCGAGTCCGGTCTCGTCACTGACGAGCCCGATCACGACGCGATCGGGCTGCATGAAGTCGTGAAGTGCACTGCCCTCGCGCATGAACTCGGGGTTGAGGATGGTCGGAACCGGTCCGGAGTTCTCGCCGGCACGCGCCTCGACGTACGAGGCCAGGCTGGCCACGTACTCCGGGGGCAGCGTGGAGCGAACCACGAGCGTCGTGCCCGCGCCCAGCATTGGCACGAGGGCGTCGAGGGTGCTCGATATGGTATCGGTCTGCCAGCCACCGTGGCCGTCGTGTGTACCGACGGCGACCATCACGATATCTGCCCGGTGGACCGCCCGGCTCATCGCGTCCGGGCCGGCGAACTGCAGCCGACCTGACTCCCGGTTGCGCTGGACCACTTCGTCGAGGCCGGGCTCGAAGATCGGCATCCGGCCGTCTCGGAGCGCGCTCAACCGAGCTTCGCTGGCTTCGATGCCGACGACCTGGTTCCCCCATTCGGCGAGGGAGGCGGCGGTCACCAGCCCCACGTAGCCGAGCCCAACAACTGATACGCGCAACGGCGTCCCCTCCCGCTAGTTGCTGTTCTGCCACCACGTCTGGCGGATTGACCTGGTTGCGGGGATATCCCGCCTCCGATCAGTGTTGGCCGATGGCTCCAAGATGACGTGACAGATAGAACGGTGATGAGATGATTCTCGAGTACTACCGTACTCGATGTCCGGTACCGTAGTACCGGCGTTCCGTCGGGTCAATATAGACCCCACCCTCGCCGTTGCGCGCTCGCACCAAGACGAGGTCAGTCGTTGAGTAACGCGAGCACGACGGCGGCCGCCCGATCCAACGGGAGCGGCGGCACGCATCCGGTGAGCCTTCGCAGTCGCGAGGCATCCCCACGATGTCGCGCCGATCAGGTCCGCAGCGGCGAGCCGCACTGGCGGCAGAAGCGCGCCACCTCGTCGTTCGGGGCGCGGCACTTCGGGCACTGCCTGCGGGGGGCCAGCCGCCGTCGCTCTGGGTCGTCGGGCATCGGCGGTCCGAGGGTGGAACGCAGAGTCATGGCCGAATGGGGACCCGGTTGAGGACGCGACGCAGACGGCGAGACCCGATTCGGCCCGTGCTCCAGGTCAGGGCGAGTGAAGGGCGGAGGCGGGTCCGGATTCGTCCTGGACCTCGCGTCAGGGCGACTGAAGACGACGCTTGGCGCGGCGGGCGGTGGAGCCTCGTCGGGTTCGGGTGTGTCATCCCGTCTGTTGAAGGGCCGCAGCAACCTGCCGGCGGCCAGCGCGCCGGGCCCCAGCAACCGGGCCGCGTACGCGATGATTCCGAACAGCAGCGCGCTGACCAGGCCAACTACGAAGGCGAACAGCAGGTCGGAGACCATCGTCGACGCCTATTGCGGATCGTGGTGCGGTTGGTGCACGAGCCACTCCACGCGGTGGAAGGCTTGCCTTGCGATGCTGCGCGGAGTCAGCCACGCGCCGAACTCGACGCAGGTGCTGCTGATCTCCCCGATGACGCCATCCTCGCCGTTCTGGCTGTGCACGTTGCACCGGTATCGGTCGAACGTCTTCATCATCGGCCCTTCGGCCACCTTAGCAAAGTCCATTGCCGCCGAACAGCACCGAGCCGTTCAGGTGGTTGTGCCATCCGCCCGTCCAGGGGGGCGATTCGAGGGCGCGCTGACCTGGCCTTCGGGCGTGTCGCGCACCTCGACCCCCATGGCGGCCAATTCGTCGCGCAGGGCGTCGGAGGTCGCCCAGTCGCGGGCCGCGCGCGCGGCAGCGCGGCGCTCCAGCAGCTTGGTCGCGCCATCGGGCAGCGCCGCCGGCCCGGGCGATGGGGCATCCAGCGACAGGCCGAGCACCCGGTCGAAATCGCGCAGCAACGCCCGGCGCTGCGCATCGGACAGCGCGTTGGCGGAGGCGACCTCGTGCGCCACGGCCAGGGCGGCAGGCATCCCGAGGTCCTCTGCGATGGCACCGATGAACCGTGCGCGGTAGGAGGCCATCGGCTCGGACGCCAGATCGACCGGCTCGTCGGGCGCCGACGCAACGGCACGTCGCAGCCGGGCGAGGCCGGAGGCGGCCGCGTGCATCGCATCGGCGGTGAAGTCGAGCTTGCTGCGATAGTGCGCGGACAGGGCCAGGTGACGAAAGGCGAGCGGCTCGTGGCCGAGGCCGGCGAGGTCGGCCACGCGGATGACGTTTCCGGTGCTCTTGGCCATCTTGGCATCGGCCATGGTCAGGAACTCGCCGTGCAGCCAGGTGCCGACCACGGGGTGCCCCAGCGCACCTTCGGACTGAGCGATCTCGTCCTCGTGGTGCGGGAACTTCAGGTCGATGCCGCCGGTGTGGATGTCGAACCGCTCTCCGAGATGCTTGAGCGACATGGCCGAGCACTCGATGTGCCAGCCGGGGAACCCATCGCCCCAGGGAGACGGCCACTTCATGAGCCGGTGTTCGCCTGCGCGCTTCCAGAGCGCGAAGTCCGCCGGATCATGCTTGTCCGATTCCACCTCGACCCGGTGGCCAGCATGCAGCTCCTCGATGCGCTGACCCGACAGCTTGCCGTAGTCGGGAAACGCGCTCACGTCGTAGTAGATGGTGCCGTCCACCTCGTAGGCCAGGCCCTTGCGCAGCAGCGTCTCGGTCAGGGCGATCATCTCGTCGATGTGATCGGTCGCGCGCGGCATCACGTCGGCCGGCAGGATGTTCAGCAGCGCCTCGTCCTCCAGCCAGGCGGCAGTGTAGAAGTCGGCGATCTCGGCCGGCGTCCTGCCCGCCAGTGCCGCTGCCTCCTCGACCTTGTCCGGGCCGCCGATCGAATCGTGATCGTCGTTGCGCATGTGCCCGACATCGGTGATGTTCTTGACGTAGCGCACCTCGTAGCCGAGGTACTCGAGAGTCCGATGCAGCAGGTCGCCGAACAGGTAGGTGCGCAGGTTGCCGATGTGCGCGTACTTGTAAACCGTGCTGCCGCAGGTGTAGATGCCGACGCGACCGGGCTCGGTGGGCACCAGCGGCTCGGTGCGCCGGGTCAACGAGTTGTGCAGTCGCACCTGCGGCGGATTCTCTGCCATGGGGAGACGCATTGTAGCGGGGCGGCCGATGCTCCCTGCCGACCGGCACCGGCCGCCGCGCGACTACCATGGCGTGGTGCCAGAACTCGACGCCAGCGGCCAGTTTCCCCTCACCATCGGCGAGGAGCCCCGCTTCTGCCCCGCCTGCGCGCAGCCGGTGGTGCCGCGAACCCTTGAGGCCGACCATCGTCCGCGACTGGTCTGTCCCAGCGGGCACGTCACCTGGCGCAACCCCAGGCTGGTGGTAGGGACCCTGCCGGTCTCCGCCGGGCGCGTGTACCTCGCACGCAGGTCCATCGAGCCGGCGGCCGGGCTGTGGAGCTATCCGGGCGGCTTTCTCGAGTCGGGCGAGTCGGCGCAGGAGGGTGCCCGCCGCGAGACCGAGGAGGAGACCCAGCTGCGGGTCGAGATCGGTCGCCTGATCGGGGTCTACTCGCGTCCGCATGCCGGCGTCGTGACCATCCTGTACGAGGCGGCGATCGTCGGCGGCCGACCGGATCCGGCCTCGGAGACGAGCGAGGTCCGTGCATTCGGCCCCGACGAGATCCCGTGGGACGAGCTGGCCTTCACGACGCTGGAGTCGGGGCTGCGTGACTGGATCGCCTCGCTGCCGGGCCGCGGGCCGCGGTTCGAGCCGGAGCTCTATGTCGAGGGCGACCCCGAGTAGCGCGTCACCTCGCTTCGCACGGGAACGCCGGCCGCGAGCAGCACCCCGTATCCGAGGGTTGCCAGCACGGGGACGGCGTGGCCGGCCAACGCGGCGCCATCGGCCTCGCGCGTGAACGCGGCCGCGATCAGGCCCCAGGCCAGGAGCGCCACGACCGGCGCCGCCACGGTGAGGGTGGCGCGAACGGTGAAGAAGCGCGCGAAGAAGTAGGCGAACAGCATGCCGATGACGGCGCCGCCAAGCTGGATGGCCGCGAAGCCCAGCACGAAGGCGAGCGCATCACCGTCGGCCGAGCCGATGATCGCAGCAGCCATCGGCCGCAGCGCAAAGAGCGGATCGCCGGTGGCGAGCGCGCTGACGGCCATGGCGATGGCGGCCCAGGCGTAGCCTCCCGCCAGCCCGGCGATGAAGCCACGGTATGCCAGCCGCAGGCCGTTGACCTCGGTCATGGCCGCAGCCTACGTGTGGGGCGCGCCGGGAGCCACCGAACCGAAGTCCGGTGCGTCGTGGTACCCGCAGTTGGCTCAGCCGGTGTAGCGGGTGAAGACGCTCACCACGTTCTGGCCGCCGAAGCCGAAGCCGTTGACGATGGCGGCATCCACGTGCGCTTGCCGCGCCACGTTGGGGACGTAGTCGAGGTCGCAGTCCGGATCGGGCGTCTCCTGGTTGATGGTGGGTGGGATGACCCCGTCGCGGATGGCCAGGATCGCGGCCAGCCCGCTCATGGCGCCCGCCGCACCGAGGGTGTGGCCGATCATGCTCTTGTTGCTGCTGATGGCCAGGCTATCCGCGTGGCCGCCGAACGCGGCGCGAATGGCCCTCGACTCGGTCGCGTCGTTGAGCGGCGTCGAGGTGCCGTGCGCCACGACGTAGTCGATCTGCTCGGGCGCCAGGTGCGCGTCGTTGACCGCCCGCTGCATGGCCAGGGTGGCGCCGATGCCGGACGGGTCGGGTGCAGAGATGTGGAACGCGTCGGCGGTCAGCGCGCCACCGGCCACCTCGGCGACGATCACCGCGCCACGGGACTCGGCGTGCTCGGCCGACTCGATGACGAAGGCGCCGGCCGCCTCGCCGAACACGAA
>JADLBB010000259.1 GCA_020848055.1 Chloroflexota bacterium
GCCGGAACCCGAGCCCGAGCCGGTGGTGTTCGAGGCGGCGCCGGAGCCGGAGCCGATCCAGCCCGCGCCCGCTCCAAAGCCGAGGATCGGTCCGTCCGTCGCGCCGATCAACGAGACGATCCTGCGATTCCCGGAGCGACCCATCCAACAGCCCGAGGTCTCACCGGCACCTCACGCGCCCGAGCCGGCCCTGGCCGCCGAGGACGACAGCCCCGAACTCGCTGCCCGCCGGGCGCAACTGGACATGCTGGGCCTCGGAGACCCGGGCCAGGGCCCGGTCCGACCGCAGCAGCGCACCGTCCTACCCTATCGGTCGCGCGGTGCCGCCATCCCGCAGGGCGAACTGGCCGCCCGCGCCGCGGCGCAGGGCATCGCCTTCTGGGAGGCATCGGCCCGCGAGGTCGCCGAGGCCGGAGCAGCCACCGTGGGCGTCCAGAACTGTGGCGGGTGCGGGCTGTCCCTCTCGGCCACGGCACGCTTCTGCCGGCGTTGCGGCAGCCCACAGAGCCGCTCGGCCTGAGCCTCAGGCCTTCGGGGTGTCGCTCGACCCTGTCGCCGGGGTCGAGCTCGGAGAGCCTCCGTTCGAATCGGCCTTGCTCGCTGGCTTGTCAGCCGGCTTGTCGCTCTTTGATGCGCCGGGCGAGCCATTGGAAGTAGGGCGGGAGTCGGTGCGATAGAACCCGCTGCCCTTGAAGATGATCCCCGAGGGATAGATCACGCGGCGCAACTGGCCGCCGCAACGGTCACAGACGGATGGCCCCTCCTCGCTCATGGAGTGGACCACCTCGGTCACGGTGCCACAGCTGCGGCACTGGTAGTCATAAGTTGGCACGGCTGCGGAATGATCGCAAAGGCGGAGCCGTGCCGCAAATGGCCCGCGGGGAACGATCAGGCCTGCGAGGTCCTGGTACCGAACCGCGACCACCAGCGACGCGCCACCGGCTCAGGCACTGGCTCGGCACCCGCGTCGGGCTGCGAGATGAGGCGCGCCACCTTGTGCAGATCGTTGGAGATGTCCTCGCGCGGAAACTTCAGGACGACCGGCTTGCCCTCGTTCGAGGCCACGATGGCCTTCGGGCCGTTGCTGACGATGGTGGCGGCGATGGGAAGCCCGAGCGCCGTGGCGATGTCCTGCACCCTGATGCCGTGATTGGCCCGGTTGACGATCACGCGAATGGAGCTGGCCAGGCCGAGGTCGCGGGCGAGTTCGAGGAATTGGGCGCTGTTGCGCAGCGCGCCGACCTCGGGGGTGACGACCAGGAAGATCTCATTGGCCACGGCGAGCATGGCCATCGTGCGATCGTCGTAACCGGGATGGTTATCCACGACGACGTACGAATGATGGTTTCGCGCCCAGCGCAGTGCCGCGAGCAGCAGGTCCACGCTGACGCGCTCCGACTCGGCAGGATCGGTCCCCCACGCCAGGACCTTCAGTCCGCTCTCGGCGTGAACCGTCACGACCTGCTCGAAAACGGCGTCCGTCCATTCGTCGGCCGGGCTGTCGGCCAGGTCCGACAGGCCCATCCGATACGGGACCTCGAGCACCGACGTGACGTTGCCGACCCCGACGTCGGCGTCAAGCAGTAGGACCTCGGCCCTGGTCTGCTGGCGGAGCGCGACCGCCATGTTGACCGCGATGGTCGTCTTGCCCACGCCACCCTTCGGCGCGAACACGCTGACGACGTGCCCCTCTCCGACGATCTGGCCGGCCGCGTGGGCGGCGGAGTCGGCCGCCCAGGACGACCAACCGTCCGGCAGTTCGCGGCCGGTGCGGATGAGCATGGCCTGCAGGCGATAGACGAGGCCATCGGGAGGCATCGGCTTGAGGGCGAGCGCGACATCGTCACCGGCCGACCCTGCGACCTCGGGGACGTCACTGCCCTCCCCGACGAGCAACAGGGTCGGCGCACCACGACCGGATCGCAAGGCGCCCATCACGGTCGTGACCAGTTCGGATGGCAGGTCGCAGTCAACCACGGCCAGGTCTGCCGTCGGCACGGCCGTGACCGTGTCTGGGCCGAGTGTGATGGGGTCGAAGCCGGCGCGCTGCAGGGCATCAACGTACGTGTCGGCCTGGCCGCTCATGGCCAGCAGGATGGTCGGTCGGTCCATGGCCCTTCCTATCGCATGGATCTCGGTGATCCGGTGACTGAGGTCACCATCGTCGGCGTCCGGTCGCCGACGGGCAATGGGACTCGGGCCGACCACGGGTCAACCCGAAAGTACTGGGCCTGATCAGCCCCGCAGCATGCGCATGCCGCACTTCGGACAGTAGAACGCGCTGGCGTTCCCGGCCTCGAAGCCACAGTGCGCGCAGGTCAGGCCCGATCGCAGCCCGATCGACGGGAGCCGCGCCTGCTCCGCCTGGCCGAGGCTGAAGCCCGACGCCAGCACCTGCTGATACAGCGCGCTGACGAGCCGGGTGCCGATGCGACCGGTATCCCCGCGCAGGCCCTTTCCGCCCCAGCCCACCACGGCCCGGACGATCAACTCCCCGGACAGTTCGTCCCAGTGGGTGGCGAGGCCGCCGACAATGGCGCTGTAGTCGGGATAGCCGCTTGTATCGGTGTCACCGTGCAGCAGGCCGCAGATGAACGTGTCGACGGTCATGTCGAGCGCGTCGGTCAGCTCGAGCACGTAAAGCCCGTGCCGTCCGATGGGACTGACGTCACGGCGCGCCATGATCCACTGCTGGACCTCGTTGAAACGCTCGATGGCGGGCGCGGCGTCGGCCAGGTCCAGCGGCAGCGGCGGGATGGACTCGACGGCCGTCTGGCTGAGCGGCTCTATGATCCCCGGGAGCGCCATCACGACTCCGGGGTCCGATGGCAGGCGCAGGCCGTCACTGCTGCGACCGACGAGCGCGATGCGCACCAGGTATTCCTGGGCAACCACCTCCTCCTGGAACGGGACGGGTGGGGGCGGTGGCGTGGCCGGTGCGCTCGCCTTCTTGCGCTTCAGGAATGACATCGGGCTAGTGCGCTTCCTCTGCGGGTGGCCGATTCTAGCAGTCGTGACGGGCGGTTCACGACGCGGTCAACTGCCGGTGTTCCAGCTCCAGCTCCGCGAGGCGCTCCCGCTCGCGGGCCACCACGGCCTCTGGTGCCCTCGCGATGAACGCGCCGTTGGCCAGCAGGTTCCGGACGCGCTCGATGTTGGCGGCGAGATCCTCCAGCCTGGCGGCCCGCCGTTCGATCGTTCCGGCGTCGGTTGTCGGAGCCGCCACCTCGATCCAGGCCGGGCCGAACGCGCTGGTGGCGACCATGTCCGGCGGCTGGCCGGCCTCAGTGATCTCGATCGGGCGGACCCGCGCGAGGGACTCCACATAGCTCCGACCTGCGGTCAGCGCCGCCATGGCCGGCCCGTCGGTCGCGCGGACGTGCAGCGGAACCCAGCGACCGGCGGCGACGCCGGCATCGGTTCGCAGGTTACGCACGGCTCGGATCAGGCCCGACAGATCCTCGAACTCGCCCTCGGCGTCCGGGTCGGTGGCCGCCGGTTGGGGCCAGCGGGCCCTTATCAACAGTGGCTCCCCGGCGCTGGCCGCCGGGTGCGCGTCGCCCAGCGCCGACCAGATCTCCTCGGTGACGAACGGCATCAGCGGATGCAGAAGTCGCAGGACGGTCCCCAGCGCTTCGGCGGCGGTTCCCCACGTCGCGGCGCGCGCCTGCGGATCGGCATCTTCTCGACGCAGGTCCAGCTTCGCCATCTCGAGGTACCAGTCGCAGAAGTCGCTCCACGCCAGTTCGTGCACCGTGGCGGCGTAGCCCGCGATGTCGAGGGCATCGAGCTGGCGGGTGGCGCGCTCGGTGGCATCGGCCAGGCGCGAGCGGATCCAGCGACCGGCGAGGGTCTCGTCGGAGCCCGATGCCTGCTCGGCGGCCGGGGGCGGCTGGCTGCCCAGCACGAACCTTGCCGCGTTCCACAGCTTGTTCGTGAAGTTGCGCCCGCCGGTCATCTTCGACGGCGTCAGCCTCTGATCGACCCCGGGGGCGTTGCCGGAAACCAGGGCGACGCGCAGCGCATCGGCTCCGATGTCGGCGACCATCTCGAGCGGATCGACCACGTTGCCCTTGGTCTTGCTCATCTTGGAGCCGGTCGGATCGCGCACGATGCCGTGCAGGTAGACGGTGTGGAACGGCTCCTCGTCGGTGAGGAACAGGCCGAGCATGACCATGCGCGCCACCCAGAAGAAGAGGATCTCGTAGGCCGTCTCGAGCACGTCTCCTGGGTAGAAGCGACGCAGGTCGGCGGTGTCGTCCGGCCAGCCGAGCGTCGAGAACGGCCACAGGCCGCTCGAGAACCAGGTGTCGAAGATGTCCGTCTCCTGGAGCAGTTCGGCGGCCGGCCGACCACAGGCCTCGCACGCGATCGGGCCATCGACCAGGTCGGTAACGGTGATGTGGCCGTCGGGGCAATACCACGCCGGTATGCGATGCCCCCACCACAGCTGGCGGCCGACGGCCCAGTCCCGGATGTTCTCCATCCAGTGGGTGTAGACCTTCTCGAAGTGCGACGGCATGATCCGCAGCCGGCCCTCGCGAAGGCTGGCGAGGGCTCGGTCGGCGAGCGGCCCCGCCCTTATGAACCACTGTACCGACAGGATGGGCTCGACGACCGTTCCGCACCGATCGCAGCGACCGATGACCATCTCGTGTGGCTGCTCGCCCTCGAGATCGCCGGCGGTCCGCAGCGCGTCCACGATGCGGGGACGCGCCTCGTGGCGGTCAAGGCCGGCGAACTGGCCCGCCTCGTCGGTCAGGCGCGCGTCGGGGTCGAGGACGGTGATCATCGGCAGCCCGTGCCGCTGGCCGACCTCGTAATCGTCGAAGTCGTGGGCCGGCGTGATCTTCACCGCCCCGGTGCCGAAGTCGCGCTCGACGTGCTCGTCGGCGATGATCGGCACGCGCCGGCCGATGAACGGGATGACGGCCTCGCGACCGACGATGCCGCGGTAGCGGTCGTCATCGGGGTGCACCGCGACTGCCGTGTCGCCGAAGATCGTCTCCGGCCGGGTGGTGGCGACCGCGATCCATTCATCCGCGCTCAGGGCACCGTCGGCGCCGA
>JADLBB010000260.1 GCA_020848055.1 Chloroflexota bacterium
AGGTGGGCGAGGCGCTCGAGACCGATGCGGCCGACGCCATCGAGTTCGGTCGCGCCGACAACGAGATCACGACCCGCATCGACGTGTCGGGCTTCCTCGACCGCAAGCGACGCTCGATGGACTGCCACCGCACGCAGCGCCAGGACCTCGGCTGGTTGCTCGAACTGCCATCGGACCTGGCCGACGCCGCCATCTCGACCGAGTACCTCGTCCTGCGTCGGCTCGACGGCCGCGATGTCGATCCCGCCGCCCTGCGCGAGACCTGGTTGCTGGGCTGACCGATGTCGTCCAAGCCGCTGCCGGTCACTGACGCCTTGCTGAGCTATGTCCGCTCGCATCTCAACGAACATCCGGTGCTGGCCGACCTGCGCGAACGCACGCAGCGCATGCCGCAGGCCAGCCTGCAGATCGGTCCGGAGCAGGGCGCGTTCATGGCGCTGCTCGTCGGGCTGACCGGGGCGCGGCGCCTGCTCGAGATCGGGACCTTCACCGGCTACAGCTCGACCGTCATGGCGCTCGCCCTGCCTGACGGCGGCCGGATCACCTGCTGCGATGTCAGTGAGGAGTGGACGGACGTCGCGCGCCAGGCCTGGACCGATGCGGGCGTCGCCGACCGATGCGAGCTGCGCCTCGGGCCGGCGGCGGACACGCTGCGCATGCTCGAGAGCGGCGCGCACGACCTGGCCTTCATCGATGCGGACAAGACCGGCTACGACACGTACTACACCGAGTGCCTGCGCCTGGTTCGGCGCGGTGGCCTGATCCTGCTCGATAACACGCTGCAGGGCGGCCGGGTGGCCGACGCGGCCAACGACGAGGAGAGCACGCGCGCCATCCGGGCCGTCAACGACCGCATCGCCGCCGACGATCGGGTCGAATCGGTCATCCTGCCCCTGGCCGATGGCCTGACCATGGTCCGGATCCGCTAGCCGGCAGCCACGCTTGTCGCTCGAGACGCCGACCCCCGGTGAGGTCTCGCCATCGGAACTGTCCACCGCCGCGCCGCGGCGACCATCGCTGTGGCGCCACCGCGACTTCATGCGGCTATGGTCGGCACAGACCGTCAGCCAGTTCGGCGACGAGGTCACGCAGCTGGCGCTGCCCCTGGTCGCCATCATCACGCTGGGGGCAGGCCCGATCGAGATCGGCGTGCTCGGCACCTTTCAGTTCCTGCCCTTCATCCTTCTGACCATTCCGGCCGGGGTGTGGGTCGACCGACTGCCGCGCCGGCCGATCCTGATCGGCGCCGACATCGCCCGCGCCCTGCTGCTGCTGTCGATCCCGGTGGCGTTCGCCGGCGGTTGGCTGTCGATGATTCAGCTCTACCTCGTCGGTTTCGCGGTCGGCTGCGGCGAGGTGTTCTTCGACGTCGCGTACCAGTCCTACCTGCCCTCGGTCGTCGAACGCGATCGGCTGGTCGAGGGCAACTCGAAGCTCGAGATGTCAGTGGCCGCCTCGTCGGTGGTCGGGCCCGGCATCGCCGGATTCCTGGTCGAACTGGTGCGGGCGCCGTTCGCCATCGCGTTCGATGCGCTGTCGTACGCCGGCTCGGTCGCCCTGCTACTGACCATCCGGCGGCTCGAGACGGCACGGGCGCCCCATGATCCGGAGACAGGTCCGCGTCCGTCCATGCGCAGCGAGGCCGCCCACGGTCTGCGCTACGTGCTCGGTCATCGCTACCTGCGCGGCATCGCCGCCTGCACCGGCACGCTGAACCTGTTCGGCAACATCGGTGGTGTCGTCCTGCTGCTGTACATCGTCGACGAGCTGGGTATCAACGCCGGCACCATCGGCATCATCTTTGGCATCGCCAACGTTGGGGTCCTGCTCGGCGCGGTATCCGGCGAGCGACTGGCGCGCCGGTTCGGGATCGGCCCGGTCATCACGTGGAGCGCGTTCGCATCGGCCTTCGCGTTGCTGCCGGTCGTACTGGCGCCCGTCGACGGCGCCGTGCCGTGGCTGATCGCATCGGGCATCATCGCTGCTTCGACCGCGGTCATCTACAACGTCAACCAGGTCGGCCTGCGCCAGGCCATCACCCCGGAGCGCATGCAGGGCCGCATGAACGCCACCATGCGCTTCATCGTGTGGGGCACGATCCCGATCGGATCGCTGGTCGGTGGCGCCCTTGGCGCGCTCATCGGCCTGCAGGCGACCATCGCAGTCGGGGTGGCCGGCTCGTTCATCGGCTTTCTGCCGGTGTTCTTCAGCCAGGTGCGCACGCTGCGCGCCATCCCGGAGCCCGATCCGGCATGAGCCTGACCGCACCGATGCGCTGCTCGACGCTGGCGGAGGAACTGGGTGAGCCGATGATCGGCACGCTCGACCAGCGACGCCGATGGCTGCTGCTCGAGGACGACACGGCTTGGGGCTCCCACGCCGTGCGCGACGTGTTGGGCGTGCATTTCGAGGCGGCCGCTAAGAAGCGGGGACTGCGCGTGCTCCTGGTTCGTCAGCGGCCAGGACCGGCGGACGCATCGAGGCGGGCGTTCGTGATCGACACCGAACTGGCCGAGGCGGTGCGGTTCAGCGTGGGGGACGTCGCTGCGCTCGACCTGGCGGCCATCGATGGCGCACCACTGGTCGAGCTGGGCGAGCCGTGGACCGAGCCGGTGTTCCTGGTCTGCACCAACGGCCGGCGCGACGCGTGCTGTGCGCTCCGCGGCCGCGCGCTGTATGCCGCATTGTCGTCCGGCCACGGCGAGCGCACCTGGGAGTGCACGCACCTGGGCGGCCATCGCTTCGCCGCCAACATGGTCTGCCTGCCCCACGGCATCGCCTACGGGCGAGCCACCGCCGCCGATGGACCACGCCTCGCCGATCTGTACCTCGACGGCCAGCTGGACCCCGGTCTGCTGCGCGGCCGATCGGCGTGG
>JADLBB010000261.1 GCA_020848055.1 Chloroflexota bacterium
GGTGGACTGGCAGGCGTTCAGCCCATCTCCGGTTGGGTGGACACCGTGAACAACGTGGTCGTCATCGAGGTCAAGACCGATGATCCGACGTTCGAGGTCATGACGGAACTCGCCCACGGCGGCCGCATCGACGTGCGCGTCTACCCGATCCCGGGTCCCTGGGCGAATGTCGAGTCGGGTCCGGGTTGGCGGCTGCTGGCGGTGACGCTCGCCCCGTCAGACGAGGCCCACGCCGTCCGCGCAGCGACCGACGATGTGGCCCTCGACACGCTGTGGGCTGACCTTGGAGCCGACGGCACCCCTCCCGCGATCGACTTTGCGAACGAGGTCGTGGTCGCGTTCATGCACGGCATAGGATCGAGCTGCCCGGAGCTGCGGCTGGATGGGATCACGATCGGTGACGGCGAGGTGATGAGCGTCGTCAGCGATCCGCTCGCGCCCCGGGCCTGTACCGCCGACCTGGTCGGGGCGGTTGCCTTCATCGTCGCGCTCGAGCGGAGTGCCCTGCCGGCGGATGGTTTCACGCTGTGGCTGTCAAGCGATGCCAAGGACTTCACCCAGCCGCTGGACGTGACCCTGCCCTAGGGGGTGGGTCCCACGCGCACCGGATCGTCGATCACGCCGCACTCCGGACAGGCCGTGGCCAGGAATTTGAACCACTCGGTCAGCGCGGCAGCGTCCGGCAGGTCGGAGGCATCCCTTGCGTCATGTACCGCGTAGACCTGTCCGTACCGGTCAACGATCAGCAGCCGATGCTCGGCCTGGCCGTCTGGCTCGGCTGCCTCGACAACGCCATCCCACGCGTCGAAATCCTCGCGATGGGCTTCGAGCGAGCGGCTGTAGGCAACGAGGTCGCCACGCCCCGGGAGCAGGAGCGCCCTCGCGTCCAGGCGCCTCGCCGTGCGTCTCGGGCCGTCCGGCAGGAGGTCGCCAACGCGCGCCGAGCGGGCATCGGAGGTCGCAACGGTCATGGCGACAGCCTAGTCCCGATCCGCACCCACCGTGGATGGGCTGTGGATAGATCGACCAAATCGGCCCAAACTCGGGGATAACTCCCCTTGCGCCAGCGATGCCGGCCCGGGCATACTTAGGTCGTCCTGAAGGGGCAAGCGATACCGGATCACACGATTTCGATCTTGAGTTCCGGCACCGGCAGCGCGGGCTTCGGTCCAGCGGGTCGGGCGGCACAGGTGGCTTCGGTCACCGGGGTCGGGCGCCTGTTCCTTCGGGACATTTGCGTGCCCGGCGCACACACCCAGACTGAGCGCTGAGCGCTGCCACCACGGCCTGGCGCGCCTGTCAGCTCACGGGCGATTGACCACGGTCCCATCGACGGCTTCGACCGATCGCAGGTGATGGACCGCGGCCACGCCCTCGTCGGGGAGCGAGGGCAGTGAGTCGACGAGCCAGCGATGTTGACGGCGCAATGCGGCCGGGGGTGGCCGGCGTCCGCTGCGCGCTCGGTTCCGCTCGTTGGCAACCGCGATCGGCACGTCGAGGATGATGGCCACCACCTCTCGCCGGTGCCGCCGCGAGGTTGCGATCAGCGGGGCGCGGGCCCAATCCTGGACGTTGGTTGCATCCACTACGGTCAGGCGCCCGCGGCGCAGCCTCATGTCGAGCAGCCGATGGAGCAGCTCGAAGGCCTCATCGGTGGCCCGCTGATCACCTGGATCGTCGGACACGAGGCTCCGCAGGGTATCGGACGAGAGGATCTCGGTCGGCCTGAAGTGGCGCGTGGCGAACGTGGATTTGCCGCTGGCCGAGATGCCGATCAGCAGGACGAGCGCATCGGCCGCAAGGTCGATGGAAACGAACCGACCGCCGAGGTTGTCGGCGGTCGGCGATGAGGCCATGGGATCGGGTTGGGTCTAGCCCTGGGCGTCGCAGTCCGGACACATCTCCGACTCGGGGATCGGCGCCTTCGGCTGACCGATGGCCCTCGGAAGGGCGCGGCCGCAGATGGTGGAGCCGGGTTCTCCGACGAGGTGGACCTTGCTGAAGTGGCGGTCCGGAAGGCGCCACGTGACATACCGACGCTGCTGAACTGGGGTGGACGACACGAGCGTGGAACTCCGCATGCGGACGGATATTGTGCCAGAAAGCGGACCATTTCACAAACGCTCGACCGATCTGGCAGCATGTGGCGGCAACCATGATGAAGCGAATCGGCATCCTCACCGGCGGCGGCGACGTGCCCGGGTTGAACTCGGTCATCAAGAGCGTGGTGTACCGTTCCAGCGAGGCTGGTTGGACCGCTCTCGGCCTGCGCCGCGGCTGGATGGGCCTTACGCACGTCGACCCGGGCGATGACGGCGGCGGGGGCTATCTGCGCCACCTGGACCGTGCCAGCACGCGGACCATCGACCGTACCGGCGGAACGATCCTTCATACGTCGCGGACCAATCCGTCTTCCATGAAGGCCGCTTCCCTGCCTGCCAGCCTTGCGCCGGAGCGTCGCGAGTCGTTCCGCACTGGCGACGACCGTTACGACTTGACCCCGCTGGTGCTCGAGAACCTCGAGCGGCTGGGCATCGGCGCGCTGGTGGCGATCGGGGGCGACGACACCCTGAGTTACGCCGCGCGCCTGGGACGCGAGGGCTTCCCGGTCATCGCCATCCCCAAGACCATGGACAACGACGTGGTCGGGACGGAGTACTGCATCGGCTTCTCGACCGCTGTCACGCGCGCCAAGGAACTGATCAACCGTCAGCGCACGACGCTCGGCAGCCACGAGAGGATCGGTGTCTTTCGCATCTTCGGCCGCAACGCGGGCTTCACGGCGTGGTACGCGGCCTACGTGACCTCGACGCGCTGCGTCATCCCCGAGGCTCCATTCGACCTGGACCGATTGGCCGAGGTCATGGCCGACGACTGGCGGCTGAACCCGTCCCGATACACGCTCCTCATCGCCAGCGAGGGGGCCATCTGGACCGGCGGGGCCGTTGGCGAGATAGGGGAGGCCGATTCGTTCGGCCACCGCCACAAGGCGGACATCGGCGAGGTGCTGGCCGATGAGCTCAAACGTCGCACCGGGATCGAGACGGTTCACAGCGACCTGACTTACGACCTGCGCTCGGGGGACCCCGATGCGCTCGACCAGATGGTCGCGATCACCTTCGCGAACGTGGCGGTGGACCTGCTGACCGACGCCCAGTTCGGCCGCATGGTCGCGGTGCGCGATGGCAAGTACGCCTCGGCGCCGCTCCCGGACCGCTCGCTCGGGGCGCGCACGGTCGATGTGGACTCGATGTACAACGTCGGGCGCTTCCGGCCGCGATACGAGGCCAAGATGGGATCGCCGCTGCTGCTCGGTCCGAACGTCGTGGCGTGAGCGGCGGCACCTGGTCCCCCGAGCGACGGCTGCTGACCGTCGGGCTAATCGGGCTCGTCACGGCCGCCGCGTTCGAGGGCATGGCGGTGCCCACCGTCCTCCCCGCGCTGGTGGACGATCTCGGCGGGCTCGACCTGTATGGCTGGGCGTTCAGCGCGTTCTGGCTGACCAACCTGGTCGGCATCACGCTGGCGGGCGCCGACACGGACCGTCATGGGCCGGCCCGGCCGTTCGTTCTCGGTGCGCTGCTGTTCGCCGCCGGGATGGTCATCGCGGGCCTGGCACCGTCGATGCAGATCGTGATCGTGGGTCGCGCCATCCAGGGATCTGGGTCGGGCGCGATCAGCGCGGTCGTGTACGCGGTGATCGCGCGGGCGTATGCGCCACGCGCTCGACCCCGCATGATCGCGCTCACCTCGAGCGCCTGGGTGGTGCCGGGCCTGGTGGGACCGGCGCTGGCAGGTATCGTGACCGACGCGGTCGGCTGGCGCTGGGTCTTCCTGGGCGTGGCGCCGCCGGTGCTGCTGACCGCGGTCGCGCTGTGGCGTCCATTGGCGGCGATCGGACCGGCAACGGCCGTGCCGGCCGCGAATGCTTCACCGGGCCGCAGTGATTCGCGCCGGGCGTTCGACGCGGTCCAGCTGTCCGTCGGCTCGGCCGGGGTGCTGGCTGCCTTCGGGCTGGGGTCGCTGCCGGCGGCGCTCGGGGTCGGTATCGTCGGTGCCTGGTTGGCGCTCCGCTCCCTGGTCCACCTCGTGCCGCCCGGCACGCTCCGGGCTCGCACCGGGATGCCGGCCGCAATAGCCGCGATCTTTCTGATCGGGTTCGCCTTCTTCGGCACCGAGGCCTTCGTGCCTCTCACCGTGGTCGAGGTCCGCGGCGGCAGCGTGACTCTCGGCGGCGTGGCGCTGTCAGCGGCCGCCGTGACATGGGCCATCGGGTCATGGCTCCAGGCCCGGGCGGCCGCGATGGGCCTGCGTCGCGCCGTCGTCATGGCCGGGACGGCGCTGATCGTGGTGGGCATCATCGTCACCAGCGCGGTACTGCTGCCGAGCGCCCCGGTTGCCGTCGCGGCCATCGGCTGGGGCGTCGCGGGCCTGGGCATGGGACTCGCATACTCGATGATCACGCTGCTGGTGCTCGAGGCGGCCACGCCGGGCGAGGAGGGTTTCATATCCGCGGCGCTGGCACTCATGTTCACGCTCGGCATAGCGTTCGGGGCGGGCGTCGGCGGCTCGATCGTCGCGCTGGCGGAGGGCGGTGCCCTCGAC
>JADLBB010000262.1 GCA_020848055.1 Chloroflexota bacterium
GCACGCGCGCCGGCGGCGTCACCGAGTGGCTGCGGGTGGCCGCCTACGGCGCCGCCCACGGCGTGCTGATGGCGCCCCACCATGACCCGCAGATTCACGGCCACCTGGTGGCGGCCGTGCCGAACGGACATGTGCTCGAGGTCTTTCCCAATCGTCAGCGCGACCCGCTATGGGACGACTTGTTCACCGGCCGGCCGGAGATCGCGGCCGGTGTGTTGACCGTGCCTGACCGACCCGGATTCGGCTTCGACCTTGATCCGGCCGCGCTGGCCCATTACCGCGGCGCGGAGCCGGTCATCGTGCGCCTGGATTGACTCGGCCAGGTCCGTTGGCACGGTTCCATTGGCGGCTACGTTGGTGACGGCGAGGTGCGCGCGTGAGCCCGGTGGGATTCGAACCCACGACCACCCGATTAAAAGTCCCACGCTCGCCCGTCCGACCGCTCGGATTCACCCTGTTTCAGCGGGATTTCGATTCCGGCCAGGGCTGCTTTGCCGCCGGTTTCCAGCCGCGTAAGGTGGACGTGGAGGTGGGCTCTCGGCGCCCAATTCGCCCGACATTCCACCGGCATTCGGCGGTGGTCAGGTGGATGACGCCGGATCGCCCGCCGGCCTATCGAGGACGCCCCGGCCACGCTACACGATGATCCGGAGCATAGCCCCCCGCGCGACATCGCTGGCATGAGGGAAATGGGGATGGTCGTGACCGCCACCGACGTGCTTGACGCCGCCCAGGAGCTGGGCCTGCCCCAGCGCGAGGCCGTCCTCTCGTGGCCGACCGCGCTCCCCGCACAACGCGCGAACGAGGCAGGGCCGAGGCTGGTCAACCTGCGCGCGCTGCTGCAGGCGGTATGCCAGCCATCCGCGCCATCTCAGCCGACGAAGGGCAGCGCCGGCAACGCGGTCCCGTCCGATGCCTGTCCGTGCCGGAACCGGATCGACCATCCGGACCACATCCACCCCTAGGCGCCGCCCGGCCTGACCGTCGGCGTGAAGAGCCGGCAAGTCGGAACATACCTGCCCGGCCCTGTCCACTCATAGCATTGCACCGGCGCTATGGCATTCAGTCGGTGGCCCAGGAAGAGGGCGAGAGGCGACGGCCCGGCGAAGAACAGGTCGACCTGAGTGCTGCCGGCGCACGCCAGCGCCAACGCGATCTTCGCCTTGATCTGACCGGCAAGCACATTCGCCTGATCCGGCGACACCACCGGTTCGTGGCCCGCCAGGCGCAGCATCGGCATGCCGGAGAGACCCAACCCCGGAAGCACCCCCTCGACCTCGGTCGCGATCTCGCGCAAGATACCAATGCTGATGACGAGATGTGCGCCACGTCCTGTCGGCTCGGACGATTTTAGCGGATACGGTGGCGTCGCGGCGGTCGGGTAAGCGTCGGTCGCCCAGATCAGCCCACGATGATGTATCTCGATCGCGAAGCCAGCGACCGCCGAGAAGACGGCGCCGATCGCCAGCGCTGCCGATAGACGTCGCTCACCGGTAAGCGCGATGCGCCGCATCCCGCGGTGGCGCTGGATCCAGCGCCGCGTCTCCTCGAGCTCGCCCAGCAGCCGCGCGTCCCACTGACCGGCCGGGGGATAGTCGCGCCCGTGCCCGCCGAAGAACTCGGCCCACTCGAACCGGACGCCCGCCGTCGTGTCGTCCGACGCCGCCGTGTGGAGGATCACGGGGCGCTCGGCCGGCCGCTGCGGGGTGGCGATGCGATCCCGCAGCGTCGCCTCCAACTCGCGACGAGCGATCGGTTGGTTACGCCGGCTTCGGAGGAGCGTCGCCAGGTGGCTGTGCATGTCCCGCAGCACCCTGTCGGACAAATCCTGATACCCCGGCAACTGCGCGGTTAACGCCTGCCGGAACACGCCCTCCCCATACTTTTCCAATGCGGCGAAGTCGTCGTCGATGTCCACCCGCTCGAAGAGGAAGCGGGCCTCCGCCTCGTCATGCCCCGCCCGCGCGACGACCGCGAGCCAGTCGTGGTATGACTGGTCGGTAATGGGACCGTCGCCGTAGAAGCGTTGCGGGTCGCGGATGCGCCGCAGCCCGTCCGCCACCGGACGCAGGGTCGGCGACAGCCCCGGCGCGACCAGGCTGAAGCGGCGATAGGCGCCGGGGCAGCCCTGATCGAGCGAACGGAAGCGCGCGATCTCGCCCCAGAACTTTGCCGGCGGGAGCGTGTGATTCTTCGCCTCGACCAACTCCAGCATGAAGCCGCGGCCGGGCACGAAGAATCGGGCCTCGACATCGCCCATCGCCTCGCGGACCAGCTCGGTGAAGCTGTCGTCGGCCAGCCAGCGGGGCAACTGGGCAAGGGTGACCGCCTCCTGGTACGTGAAGCCGCCCTCGGCGATGTCGCCGCCGCGCGACTGCGCCTCCAGCAGTGACGGTGCGCGCTGCTCAACTGGTTCGGTCATCGTCATTCCCTCGGATGTTGTCGTTGCGCCACTCGCCAGGCGGGTGCGGCTTGCTCAGCGCCGCTGGCCGCGCCAGTCAGCACGTCGATTGGCCTGACCCTGCCGTCGCCCCTTCGTGTCGTCGTGCGGCGCCTCCGGCCCGAGCCAGCGACGCTGCGGGTCGACGAGCCAGCACTCGTAGAAAAACAGCCACTCGGCCGCCCATGGCACGATCGTGTCGGCCAGGAAAAGGTCGTCGCGCCAATCGCTGTCATCGGGATAGTAGAGGCAGAGGGAGCTGTCGCCGTAGCGGTGCAGGGAGCGCGCCTCGAGGTGCAGTGCCGGCCGAATCACCCAGACGTGCGGCGCGCCGCCGGGGCGGTGCATGAGTTTCACCGTGTAGATCGGCGACATCGGCGTTGGCTGCAGCGGCCCGTACCAGGCCGACTCGCCCCGCCGATACTCGAAGCCTGGGAAGCGGGCGCGCAGCTTGGCAAACTGGAGTCCCAACGGCAGCGGCGTCGGCGACCGCCTACCGGGCGTCGCCATAGTACCGGTGATGCGGGACCGGGATCGCCCGTTCGGCCGCCGGCCGCGCCGCCGTGATGTGGCCGGCGCCGGTGACGAGGGCGCCCCCGACCCGGATCCAGTCGGCCTCCTGAAACATCCGGGCCGCCCGTGAGTCGGTGAAGTACTCGGTGCCGAAGACCTGCTGCCACAGCGCGATCGCGTCATCGATCTCGTCCCGCTCCTTCGCCAGCGCCCGCTCCGCCCAGTCGATCGACTTCTTCAGCCGCCGCATGAAGGTCTCGAACGCCGCCCGCTCCCAGTTGAACGCCAAGTCGTGACCGAGCATCGGGTCGGGGATTGCCGGCACGCCGTCGCCGTCATACGCCGCCTGGAAGTGGTCCCAGATCGAGGTGAGCAGGTCGGTGAACAGTTCGGCGTAGGACTTGCCGTCGGTCGTGGTCCAGCCCTCGTCCAGGCACTGGTAGACGAGCGCCTCGAGCCAGTAGCCCTTTGGGCGCCGGCGCTGCATCTGCACCGTGCGCCAGTGCTTGAAGAGCTTGATCAGCGGCACAGCCTTGTCGGTGGTCTTGGCGTTGAGCGCGCTCAGCGCCTTCGCGTAGCCGAGCGGGTCGGACAGCACCCACTCCTTCCACTCGCGGTCCGGCACCAGCAGCGGCTGGTCGAGCCCATCGAGGAGGAGGGCCGGCACGACGTCGAGGTAGAAGTCCTCCTCATCGAAGGCGACATGGATCGAGCGGCGCTGGCGCCGCAGCACCTGCGCCCGGCCACCGTAGCCTAGGGCCAACGGCAGGCCGTCCAACGTGCGATAGAGATCGTCCAGGACATCGGCCGGCGCCGGCCGCTCACCCGACTCAGCATGCGGCACGAAGACGAGGAAGTCGACGTCCTTGATCGGGCCGAGGGCCGTGTGCCGGGCGTAGGATCCGGCCAACCGACTGTGCGGCACGATCGTTGGGAAATCCGCAGCGTCCTCGATAAAGCGCCGCACGTCAGCCGGGATCGTCGCGGCAGCGTCGCGCCGGCGCTGCGGTGGCTCGATGTTGCCGAGCAACTCGTCGAAATGATGCGGCAGGCTGAGCCCCATCCGCTTGTGAGTAGCCGTAGACAACGCCTATCCTTTCCGCGTCGCCTGATTCGCCCAGAGTGGAAAACGAGACACGGCTATCCACTAGAGTTCGCTCGTAATAAGGGAGAGGGGGCCAGGAGTGCAACTTGACCCGTCGCGGGGCGTGCGCTCGCCATCGTGCGCCTGGCTCCTACACCGCCCGCTGCCGGCGGCGGTGATTGACCAGCC
>JADLBB010000263.1 GCA_020848055.1 Chloroflexota bacterium
ATGTGCGGCGGGATTCCCGGCGGACCATCGTCCGGGAACTGTGA
Source organism: Chloroflexota bacterium (assembly GCA_020848055.1). Lineage (GTDB taxonomy): Bacteria > Chloroflexota > Limnocylindria > QHBO01 > QHBO01 > JACDBZ01. The sequence continues at coordinate 45 of JADLBB010000263.1, forward strand.
GCGGCGTCAGGGAGAAGCGAGAGACAAGAGCGAGATGATGGGTGCTGGGGCCGATTGGTTCCTGACGCCGTGCCGGCCGCTGCCGTTCTGTTGACATCATTGTCGGTCCACGGCGCGGGTGAGTCTCTAGGACGAGGGTCCTGGATAGGCACTCCCCCCTGGTAGGTATCGGTACCGGGACTCACGGGCTACGGGGAGGGACGGACCAGGTGGATCGGTGGCACGGCATCACGCTGGAACAGGCGCTGGCGATGGCCGGTTCCAGGGACACTGGGTCAGTGTCGGCCTAGCTGGCCGGGCGTTACTTCGAGACGGCCGGCGCTGATTGGGCAGCCAGCCAGGCGTCCCGCGCGGCCAGCCAATCGGCACGGGTGATGTCGAAGAGGAGCATATCGCGGTAGACGCCGTCCTTCAGGTCGTGCCACTTCATGCGGCCAGCCGGGCGATAGCCTTGCTTGCCCAGCGCCGCCGCCGAGCGCGCGTTCGGCTCCCACACGGCCGACAGCAGCACGTGCAGGTGCAGGTGGTCGAAGGCGTACTCGAGCAGCAGGTGCTTGGCTTCGGTGCCGTAGCCCTGGCCGCGGTCCTCCGCCCAGAGCAGCCAGCTGCCTGTTTCAGCCGTCCCGTTGACCCAGTCGATGTCATCCAGGTCGACCGAGCCGATCAGGCGGTCATCGGCGCGCCGGCAGACGGCGAACGCCACGACCTCCGGCCACCGATCGTCGTACAGGTGGGCGATATAGCTCTCGACGTGCAGCGGACTCTCCGGCACGCGCAGGCGCAGCATGGCGGTATCGGCCTCCTCGGCCGATGCCCGTGCCATCGCCTCGGCATCGCTGACTTCCAGCGGCCGCAGGTAGACGCGCTCGCCGACGAGCACGGGATTACGCATGCGCCACCACCTCCCAGCGTGGGTTGAGCGCCTGATAGAGCGCCTGATCGGCGCGCCCACCGGGTCGGGCCACGCGCTCCCGCAGCCACGCCATCTCGACCATGCCAAGCTCGGCCGCCGCCGCCAGCGTCACCGGCTGGTCCGCGTCAATGAAGACGGAGATCACCATCACTTCCCCCTCATCGCGCAGCCACGGCGTCACCAGCCGCAGCGTCTCGGCTCGCCAGGCATCGGCATCGTTCAGCCAGGGCGCCAGATGGAGCCGCAGCAAGACGGCGCGCCACTGTCGCTGCATCACCGTCACGCTGCCAATGACGGCGTCGGTCTCCCGCTGCACGATCGCGAACAGAAACGCGGGTCGTCGCCAGCCGGCCGTCTGATGCGCCTCGCGCAACACGCCCTCAGCCCGCGCCGCGTTGAGCGGCAACGGACTAGTCCGCCAGGCGACGGCGACCTCCTTGTCTTCCGCCACCATCGCCCGCAGATAGAGCTGCTCGCTGGTCAGAAACGGTGGCTGCATAGAACCTCCTCAGGGGGGCGGAGGGCGGGGGGCAGTGGCTGGAGTGGACCGATCGGGCGCCTGGCCATCTGGCGGTGTGGAAGCGCACGCCCTCCCTCGTCCACCCGGCCCCTGTCTCCATACGGCCCCGCATCACGTCTCCATGTCCTTCATGTAGGTGAGATAGGTGTGCCTGTGCCGGAAGCCGGCGGCAGCGTAGAGGCGCGTCGCGCCGGTGGGGCTGTCGGCGTCGACGCCCAGGCGCGCGGCATCGACGCCGGCTGCGCGCAACGCCAGCAGGCCGCTGAGCACCAGCGCCCGACCCACGCCCAGCCGCCGGTAGCCGCGCCGGGTGCCGAGCAGTTCGATCCAACCCTCGTTGCGGCCGGTGCGAGCATTCTCCTCGGCGAAGATGGCGCACCAGCAGAAGCCGGCCAGGCGGCCGTCGGGCGCGATGGCGACCAGGTTCATCTCCGGTCGGTAGCTCGGATCGCCCAGCCAGTGGCAGATGACCGCCGGTGTCTCGGGGTGAAAATTGTAATGATCGACAAATGACTCATTATGCATCTCGACCCAGGCGGTAACCTCGTCCGGCCCCGCCAGCGGCCGGATGCTGAAGCCCTCCGGCAGCGCCGGCGCCTCGATCGGCTCGGTCAGGGAGCGCTCCAGCGTCGGGAAGTGGCGCACGATCGTCAGGCCGTGGCGCTCCAACTGCCGGCGCCGGTCGGCGTACTCCTCACGCACCCCGGCACGAAACTGAGCCGGCTTGCCCCGATCGACAGCCACCTCGCGCAGCCGGCCGGTCGCCCAGGCAAAGATCGCGTCGGCAAGCGCATCGGTTCGCCACGCCGGATGCACGTCAAAGCGCAGGTAGCCATCGATGATCTCATCATCGGGTCGCAGCATCAGGTGGGCAAACGCGACGAGCGCACCGTCGGCGGCCGTCCACAGGCGCACGTCGCGGACGGCGTCGACGCCCGGCTCGGTCAGGTGCATGCGCACCTCATCCACACTCAGCCCCTGATCGAGCCGGTCCACCGCGTCGGCGGCCAGGATCAGCGCCGAGATGGCCGGCACGTCCGCTTCGCCGGCATAGGGCCGGGCGGCCGGAGTGCTCAGCGGCATCTGCGGCGCGGTTTCTCGCTCGTTCACCATACTCCGAGTCTGTTCAGTCATCATTGATCGCTCCAATCCCACTCATCACTCATCACTCATCACTCATCACGTCGTTTAGCCACTCCGCTTGAGGCGGCCGCTGCGCTTGGCGGCGTGCTCGGCGATGACGAAGATGCGCACGCCGACGGGGATGCTGATGAGGCCGATGACGAGCAGGGGAATCAGCGCGCCGGTCAGTGCCGGCACGCCGCTGCCCTCGAGCAGGGCAGCGCGCACGCCCTGCAGCGCGTAGGTGGCCGGCGAGACGGTGGCGACGGCCTGCATCCAGCCGGGCATGACCTCGACCGGGTAGTAGACGCCGGAGAAGAGCAGCAGGCAGGCCTGGGCCAGGAAGACCATCTGCGCGCCGCGCTCAGCGAACAGCAGCGGCAGCACCGACACCATGATGCCCAGGCCGATGAAGCTGATGCTGGCCACCGCCAGCACGATCGTCGCGCTCAGCAGGTTGGCGCGCGACAGGTCCACCTGGAAGAACAGGCTGATGATCAGCAGGATCAGGCCGGTGCGCAGCAGCCCGTAGACGACGGCGAACAGGCAGGTGCCGACCAGGTGCGTCAGTCGCGACACTGGCGCCATGAAGGTGTACTCGATCGTGCCCTCCCAGCGCTCCCAGGAAATGGCGTCGCCGACCGACTCGAAGACGATCGCCAGATAGCTCCAGACGAGCGCGCCGACCAGCAGGTAGAGCACGAGCTGGTCGGTGTTGATTGCCTGGCCACTGATCTGGCCCATGCCGACGCCAATGAAGCCGATCGCCAGCGCGTGAGCGACCGAGTAGACGAGCCAGGCGACCTCCCAGCCCCAGTAGCGCTTGACCAGATTGAAGTTGCGCTCGACGAAAGCGTACGAGGCGCGGACCTCGCGGGCGATAGCGACCATGGAAACCTCCTCGGGGCTGAGTGGACCGGGTGGACGAGGTGGACACTGCTCACTCAGCCCACTCAGTCCACCTGTGCGCTACCAATAATCGGGAAACACAATCGGCGCGCCCCGCCACGCGGCGCGGTTGGCCGCGGCCACCTGGGTGAGCGACAGAGCCATCGCGGCATCCTCGGCCGGGTTGATGGGGTGAGCGGCTGTGGGCGGGCCGACGTGCAGGTCGCCGGCGAGCGACTGCCAGCCGAGACGGTGGTAGAAGCCTTGCCGGTGCGGCGAGCAGAACAGCACGCTCCAGCCGTAGCCGTGGACGCGGGCGGTATCGGTGGCGAGATGAACGAGCCAGGTACCAAGGCCGCGTCCGCGGTGGGCCTCGACGACGGCGACGCTGGCCAGGCCGGCGACGCGCACCGGCACGCCGGCAACCATGATGACGCGGTCGCGCAGCCGGCAGGCGGCGACGAGTGTGGCGACCTCGTCGCGCACCAGCACGTTGCCCGTGGCGGCGCTGGCGGCGGGTGTGTCGTCGTCGATCAGGAGAGCGGTCGTCGTTGGCTCAGCGAAGTCGGGCGGGCGCGTCTGGCCTGCCGGCTGCGGGAAGGCATCGTCCCACAGCGCGAAGCAAGCTTGCTGCTCGCGGTCAGTGATGGTGGCGGCGGTGCGGATCAGCACGCGCATCTCAATCGCTCCTGTCGGTCAGCCGATTGCGGCCGGCTCAGGCACTTCGTCGTCGTCCTCGACGGCGTCACTGTCGGTCAGGCTCTTGCCAGTCAGCTTCATGAACACGTCCTCCAGGGAGGCATGGCCATCAGGCGCGACCAGCCGCTTCAGGCCGGCCGGCGTGTCGTCGGCGATGATGCGGCCGCGATCGATGACGGCGATGCGGTCGCACAGCCGGTCGGCCTCATCCATGTCATGCGAGGTCAGCACGACGGTGGCGTCGTGGCGGGCGCGCAAGTCAAGGACGAACTGCTGAACTTCGCGCTTGGAGCGCGGGTCCAGGCCGGTCGTCGGCTCGTCGAGCAGCAGCAGCACCGGCGAGGTGAGCAGGGCGCGGGCGATGGCGACCTTCTGCTGCATGCCACGCGACATCTTCTCCAGCGGCTCGGTGATGCGCTGCTCGCGGATGCCGAGCTGACCGAGGATGACGACGATCTGGGTGCGGGCGGTGGCGATGTCCAGCCCGTAGAGACGAGCGGCGTAGAGCAGGTTCTCCATTGGCGACAGCTTCTTGAAGAAGGCAGCCTCGACACTGACGCGGTTGATCAGGCGCTTGACCTGCATCTCGGCGGCGACGACGTCGTGGCCGAAGACGCGCACGCTGCCAGCGTCGGGGATGAGCAGCGTCGACAGCAATCGGATCAGCGTCGATTTGCCGGAGCCGTTGGCGCCGAGCAGGCCGAAGATCTCACCGCGCTCTACGCGCAGGCTGACGTCGTCGACGGCGACGACGCGCTTCGCCGGTTGCGCCTGGCGCCGGGGCCAGAGGCGTGGCAGCAGCGGGCGGCTCTCAAAGACCTTGACCGCACCGCGGACTTCTAGGGCTGGGACGTCCATGCGAACCTCCAAGCGGAGTGATGCGTGCTGCGTGCTCGATGGCGGGCGCTGGCTGAGCGAAGCCGAAGCCAGCGGATGTGGGCCTCTGGGCCGGCGAGGGGGGCGGGCAGCCACGGAGGCTGGCCCTCCTGGCGACCAGCCAGGCAGGATGGACCGCCGGTCGGAACCGCTGGCGGCAACCCACGGGGCGCGGCGCATCAAAAAACCGTGGGCGGCTCGGCCAGGCCCACGGTTGACAGGTCGCGTGCTGCTCTTATGTCAGCGGTGCCTGCTCGTGGGCGCAGTGACTCCAGGACCAGCCAGGCGTGGTGTGAGGAAGGTGATCCTGCTGTTCATCCTGCGTCCCCTCGTGCGGGTGATGCGCCGGCCGACGTGGCCGTGGGCAGCATCATAGAGCGGCGGCGGGCGCTTGTCAATAGC
>JADLBB010000264.1 GCA_020848055.1 Chloroflexota bacterium
GATGCGGTCAAGCTCGAGGGCGCCGGACCGATGGTCTCGCGCGTGCGCGCGCTCGTCGGCGGCGGGATCCCGGTCATGGGCCACCTGGGCCTGACGCCGCAATCGGCGACGATGCTGGGCGGGATGAAGGCCCAGGGCCGAACGGCCGAGGCCGCCCGACGCCTGCTGGCCGATGCGCGCGAGCTCGAAGCGGCCGGCTGCTTCTCGATCGTGCTCGAATCGGTGCCGGCCCGGATCGGCGCGCGGGTGACCGACGCGCTGTCGGTGCCGACCATCGGCATCGGCGCCGGCCCAGGCTGCGATGGCCAGGTCCTGGTCTGGCACGACCTGCTGGGCATCAACGAGGGCGTGGCGCCGCGCTTCGTCAAGCGCTATGCCGATGTCGCCGGCGAGATCCGTCGAGGCCTCGAGGCCTTCGCCGCCGACGTGCGCTCCGGCGCCTACCCCGGCGACGAGCACGTCTACAAGATCAGCGGCGAGGAGCTGCGCGCGTTCGAGGCCGGCCTGGACCGTTAACCGACGCTGCGCTCGATCGCCTCGCCGATGACGTCCACCGCCACGGCGCCGAGCGCCGTGAAGGTGCCGGCATCCAGGCGCGACGCGTCGCCGGTGGCCAGCGCGAAGACGACGTCGCCGTCGAACATCGTGTGCGCGGGCCGAATGCCGATGGCCAGCGCGTCGTGGCCGAGCTCCGCCAGTCGATGGCACTGTGCGCGGTCCAACGGCGCGTCCGTGGCGACCACGACGAGCGTCGTATTGCCGACTGGCGGAGCCATCGGGCCTGGGTCGGCGGCGACCAGGACTCGCCCGTCGCGCGCAACGATGTTGCCGAGGGCGTTGTTGACGACCAGCGCGCCCACGGTTGACCCATCCGCCAGGCGTCGAGCGGCCGAGCCCACCCCGCCGGGTTGACCGGCACCGCCGGAGAGCTTGGCGACCGTCGCGCCGGTCCCCGCGCCAACTCGCCCCTCCAGCGGACCGTCGTTCGACTCCGCCGCCAGCGTCGCGGCGTGGCCGGCATCGGCATCGGGGAAGGCCCCGGGGTCGCCGACGCCGAGGTCGAACAGGATGGCGGCCGGCACGATCGGCACGGGGCGCACGCCGGTGGCATACCCGATCCCCCGCTCCGCCAGGCGGCGCATGACGCCGTCGGCGGCGGCCAGGCCGAAGGCCGATCCGCCCGCCAGGCACACCGCGTTGATGCGCTCGACCAGGGCCGTCGGGCGCAGAAGATCGGTCTCGCGCGTGCCCGGAGCAGAGCCGCGCACGTCAACGCCGGCCACCGCGCCGCCGTCATCGGCGAGGATGACGGTGCAGCCGGTCAGGCGTTGCGCATCGGTCCAGTGGCCGACCCGGATGCCCGGCACGTCGCGGATCGTGAGGCCATTCATGTGCAGACGAACGTAGCGAGCGGGAGGCGACGACAGGCCGTCGATGACGACTCGCTTCGTCCGTTCGGCAGAGCGCTAGCCACCGAGGATCTCGATCTCGCGCCACGCCACCCACGATGGGCTGTCGAGGGTGTCGATGCGCAGGTACCTGCAGGACATGGCGCTCGGGAGCCTCAGGTCCAGGACATCGGCGTCATGGGTCGTGCCCGACAGGGTGGCGGCGACCGTGCGCGGGCCGCCGGCGACGGTGCCGCAGCTCACCTGGTGGCGCGTCTCGCCGGCCGGATACTGGCTGACCACCAGGCGGATCTCGGCAACCGCCCGGGCCGCTCCGAGGTCGATCTCGATCCAGGCGGGTGGACCGGCCCCCGCGTTCCACGCGGTGTCCACGTCGCCGTCGACCGCCTCGGACGGGTCCCCGTCGGGGATCGAGGACGACGCGCTGGCCGGCCTGTCCAGCGCGAGGTTGGCGGGCTGACCGGGCACCCGGCCGAGCGTGGCGCGATCGTCGAAGTAGGCGTCGATGAGCCCGGTGAAGGTCGTCGGATCGGTCTCAGACAGGACGTGGTCCGGCTTGTCCATCCACGATTGAAACACGACGTGGTCGGGAGTAGCCCCGGCGGCCGTCTCGTAGGCGATGACGCGGCGACCGGCCGCGGCGACCCAGGTCGCGTCGCTCGTCGCCGCGCCGCCGTTGTAGATCATCCCGATCGGCACGCCCCGCTCGTTGCCGGCAGCGGCGACCGCGAGGCCCAGCTGCGCCCAGTCGTTCCGCCCCCAGTCGACGTCAAGATGGAGGAACGCGAGCGGCTCGCCGAGCGCCGCCGCGTAGGCGTCCATCCACCCCGCGAGGTCGTCGGGAGACACCGGCGCCGGCATCGGCTCCGTGTCTCCGACCACCAGGCCGGGCCATTCGTCGCGCATGAGCCGCACGTACCTGCCGACGGCGCCGGCCACCTCGGACACCGGCCAGGCGCAGGCGTTAGGACCGTCGTAGGCATGGGCGTAGAAGAACGGCTCGTCCATGGCGACCACCTGCAACCGCCCACCCGCGGCACGGATCCGGTCGCTGATCAGGCGCCCCTCGTCGATGCCGGCGAAGCTCTCCACGCCCTCGCCACAGTCGGGGCGGGCATCCAGCGGACCCATCTCGACCGCCAGCGCCATGCCATGCTGCGCGATCCAGGTCACCGCAGTGCGCAGCTCGTCGTCGGTGGCGGTGTAGGCCACCCACTCGCCGTACAGCTTGAAGACGCCGATGCGCCCCGCGGCGCGTGGCCAAGCCGCGTTCGGCGCGAACAGCGCCATGAAGTCGTCCGAGCCGGTGTACTCGCGGCCCGGGCCGGTCGGCAATGGCGGGAGGGGCGCGAACCAGGCCAGGGGTCGCGCCGCCAGGTCGGGTGGCGCCGGGGCCGACGGTTCGACGCCCGAGGCCGAGGCCTCGACCGATGCGGACGGCGGGCTCGCGCTGCTGGGCGCCGTGCCCGCGGCCGACGACGGTGTCTGGTTCGCGACGCAACCCGACACCAGGGCTAAGAAGGCACCGGCAAGCACTGCGCTGCGCATGGACACGATTCTAGGCGGTGGCCATCGTCACCCAGCGACGCGATCGGAAGGCGGCTGTGCCGACGCGTCGGGCCCTTTGGTGCCGGTATGTCAGGACGGCGAGCGGTACATGGATCTTGACCCGGTGATGGCGCAGGAGTACACCTTCCGCATCCGATGCAGGATGGCGGCTCGCAGCCTCGTCCAGCGTCACCCGAGCCGCCCGCGTTTCCCGGTCAGCCCACTCACCTCATCTATTGGGCCTCAAGGAGGTAGGACCGATGGCGACCGACTCCAACCGCCGCGCGTTGCAGGGTTACCTGGTCGAGCACGACGAGGGGTACCTCGCCCCCGATGCCGTGTTCACCGACATGTCGACCGGCCAGGAGTGGTCGGGGCGAGAAGCCATCGCCGGCATGCTGCACTGGTTCTACCAGGTCGCTTTTCAGGCGGACTTCGAGAGTGACACCATTCTCGTCGATGACCAGCATGGTGTGCTGGAGGGCCTGGTGGTCGGCCGCCACATCGGCGAGTTCGCGGGCGTGCCCGCCACCGGACGCGACTTCCGCGTTCCGATCTGCGTCGCCTACGACTTCGCCGAGGGACAGATCACGCGCGGGCGCATCTACTTCGCGGTCCCCGCCTTCCTGGCCCAGGTGGGTGCAGTCGCCCCGGCCGGCGCCTGACCCAGCACCGACAGCCGCGCGCATGGGATACCCAGCCGATCCCGCCTCGTCACTCGTGGAGCTGGCTCGGCTGGCACGAAGCCTCGAAGCTGGCGGCATCTACAACGGTGCCAAGCTGGTTCGCGCCCTGCTCGACCGTGAGCTCGCCCGCGCGGCCGCGGCCCCGCTCGACGCCAGGGAGACGGGCGCCGCCGTGGTGCAACTCGCCGGACGCCTGGAGGAAGAGGGCGAGGATCCTCGGCTGGTGA
>JADLBB010000265.1 GCA_020848055.1 Chloroflexota bacterium
AGGAGTCCAACCACGGCAAGGCCGCGCGTCGGATGTACAACATCTTCCGCCTGACCGGCCGATATGCCGAGGCGGCCTACATCCGCGAGTTGTTCGACGAGCCGGTGACCGCGCTCTACCAGGTCGCTGCGCTTCTGCGCACGCTCGACGACGCGGCCGACACGCCCGACAGCTTCGAGGTCGAGTCGATGGTCGGCCAGGTCGACGACCTGATCATGTCGGCCGTCGCTGCCCTGGATGGGCCGTCCGAGGCCAAGATGGTGCAGCAGCTGTTGCGCGTCCGCGATGCGGTTGGGCGCCAGGCCGCGGAATCCTCGTACGACGCGGATCTCGAGGCGGCTCGGACCGACGCCATGGCGGAGGTGGATGCCTACTTCAAGCGCGCGCTGCGGGCGGTACCGTCCATCGCGACCTACCTGGACGAGGTGGCCGCCGCCGCGCATTGACCGCGGCGCATTGACCGCCGCGCACTGCCCCGGGCTGAGTCCCAGTACGGTTTGCCCGCTTGTGCGGGCGTGGATCGCATCGTTACCGTCAACGGCCCATGACGATCCGCCTTCCTCGCGCCCTTGCAACGCTGCTGGTCGCCGTGGCCATGGTGGCACCACCGAGCGTGCCACGGGCTCTGGCCGGCGTGCCGATGCCGCCGGGCGGGACGTTCATGGATGACAACGGCTCGATCTTCGAACCGGCGATCGAGGCCGTCGCCGCGGCCGGCGTGACCGGTGGCTGCACGGCCTGGACGTTCTGTCACACCGCGCTCGTGACGCGGGCCCAGATGGCCGCCTTCCTGTCGCGCGCGCTCGATCTGGCTGCCACGAGCGGCGTTTCTTTCAGTGACGTGCCGCCGGGGCATCCGTTCGCGTACGACATCAACCGCCTGGCCACGGCGGGCATCACGGCGGGCTGCGGCGGCAGCCGGTTCTGCCCGGACGCATCGGTCACTCGCGCGCAGATGGCCGCGTTCCTGTCGAGAGGCTTCGACCTGGTCGCCACCAGCGCCGTCTCGTTCAGCGACGTGCCACCCGGCCATCCGTTCGCGTACGACATCAACCGCCTGGCCACCTCGGGCATCACCTCTGGCTGCGGCGGTGGCCGCTTCTGTCCGAACGCATCGGTCACGCGCGGGCAGATGGCCGCCTTCCTGCAACGTGCCATGGGTCTGCCGGGCATCGACCCACCACCACCGGCCACCGGAAATCCGACCGGGCACGTCGCGATCCCGGCCGGCGCGCTTCCCGCGGACGTATCGGACCCCGATCACGTGGTTGGCAGCGGGACGCCGGGCAGCTGCACCTCGGCAGCCGTGGTCGCAGCGGTGGCCCACGGTGGCGTCATCACGTTCGACTGCGGACCATCCCCGGTCACGATCTCGATGACCGCCACCGCGCGAGTCTTCAACAACAAGCCAAACGTCGTGATCGACGGCGGCGGCCTCGTGACCCTCGACGGTGGCGACGCGCGCCGCATCATCTACATGAACACCTGCGATCCCGATCTCGTGTGGACCACGTCGCACTGCCAGAACCAGGATCACCCGACCTTGACGGTGCAGAACATCACGCTCGCCCACGGCCGATCGACCGGCAACGAGACGATGGACGGTGGTGGTGCCATGTTCGTGCGCGGCGGGCGGGTCAAGGTCGTGAACGCGCGCTTCACTGGCAACCGATGCGCGTCCACCGGCCCCGACATCGGCGGCGCCGCGCTCCAGGTGTTCTCGCAGCATGCCGGCAACTCGGTCTACGTCGTCAACTCGACGTTCGGCGGCAGCAGCGCCCTGCGCAACGAGTGCTCGAACGGCGGCGGCATCAGCTCCATCGGCGTGTCGTGGACGATCATCAACTCGCTGTTCGCCGACAACCGCGCCATCGGCACAGGCGCCAATCCGCCCAAGCCGGGCACGCCGGGTGGCGGCAACGGCGGCGCAATCTACAACGACGGCAACGAGATGACCCTCCGGGTGCTCGGCACCCGGATCGAGGGCAACACCTCGAACGGCGAGGGCGGCAGCGCCATCTTCTTCGTGTCCAACAACCGGACCGGCAGCGTCGAGATCGCCGACTCCGTCCTGACCGGCAACACCGGCGATGGCTTCCAGACGTACCCGGGCATCTTCTTCCTGGGTAAGCGCATCACGTTTGCCAATTCGACCGTCGAGTAGCGGCGCCAGCAGGCGCCGCGGTCAGGCGAGGAGGAACTCGACCTGGTAGGCGGCCAGCGCACGATCGCGCGACACGATGATGGCGTCGAGCCGTTGTGCCTGCGCCACGAGCATCCGGTCGAACGGATCGGCGTGATGCATCGGTAACCCGGCGGCATTCACCGCGTCGGCCGCCGTCACCGGCAGGGTGTCGATGCCGGACTCTCCGATGGCGTCAAGCAGGCCAGCGGGTGCGTGCAGCCGCCCCGCTACTCGCTTGACCTCGATCTCCCACACCGTGGCGGCCGAGACCAGCACGGCGTTCGCCGGATCGGCGATGGACCGCGACGCTGCGGCGTCGAGCGTTGGGTCGTCCGCCAGCCACCACAGGAGGGCGTGGGCGTCCAGCAGGAGGATCACTCGCCGATCGCGCTCTCGAACTCCGGCAGCGGCTCGTCAAAGTCTGGACCGATGACGACCTGCCCCCTCCAAGCGCCGGGTCGCCTTGGCTCCTGGCGCGCCCGGTAGGGAACCAGTCGCGCCACGGGCCGGCCGGCGCGCGCCAAGGTGATCTCCTCGCCCGCCTCGACGCGCTCCACCAGGCGTGAGAGATGCGTCTTCGCCGCGTGGATGTTGATTGGCCTTTCCATGCGCGGTAGGCTATGGCCTTAGTCCGAGTTAGTCAACAGCCTTACCAACGCTCCTCGTGGACGAGGTCGGCCAATGCGACGCGGCCGCCACGGCGGTTTGGTGCCGTCAGTTTGGACGCGTCGGCCGGATGGCCGAAAGACAGCAGGTAGTCGCAGCGCCGGTCGTCGGGCAGGCCAAGTAGGCGCGCAGCCAGTGCGTGGTCATACACGGTGGCAGGCACGCTGCCGATCTCGAGCTCCCACGCGGCGAGCACCATGCTCTGAGCAGCGCGCCCCATGTCCCAGGTCTGCGAGGTCGTCGCCGGGTTGGGCGTGACCAGCGCCACCGCCACGGTCGCGCCAGCCAGGTGACCCGCGTAAGTACCGACGGCCGCCAGCTCGCGAAGATGATCGCGGTCGCGAACCACGATGAACGCCCAGGCCTGCTCGTTCTTCGAGCTCCCAGTACGTCGCGCTGCGTCGAGGATCCGCGCCAGCTGCTCCTCGGTGATCGGCTCATCGCTGAACCTGCGCACGACGCGCACCGTGTTGATCGCGTTCCAGGTGTCCATCGGTGCTCCTTCGGTCTCGGTGGCCCCGAGCCTATCCGATGTCGCGCGTCATGGCACCATGCGCGCCATGACTTCGAGCTTCGCCGACGCGCAGGCCGCGTTCTTCGCCGACTTCTTCCGCCTGTACCCGGTGCACGCCACCGATGCGGGCAACCACGAGCACGATGACGAGTGGCCGGATCTGAGCGCCGCCGGCTCGGCCGAGCGCGTGGTCTGGCTGGCCTCGGTTCGTGCGACGCTCGACGCGCTCGACGGCCTTGGGCGCGAAGAGGAGATCGATCGCCGCGTCCTGCTGGCCACGATCGACGAGATGCGCTTCGACGAGGAAGAGCTGGACGAACCGTCCTGGTCGCCGATCGTTTACGGCTACCTGCTCGGCGGCGGCCTGTTCAGCCTGCTGAGCCGCGAGTTCGCTCCGCTCGACGACCGCCTCTCCAGTGCGGCAGGTCGCATGGCGGGCATTCCGGCCGCCCTGGACGCCGCCCGTGCCAACCTGCTCTCCGGTCGCGGCCGCGCGGTGAGCGAGTTCCACGTCGCCAAGGCGATCACTACCATGCCCGGCGTTGCCGACCTGTGCCGCACCGCGGTTGGAATGGCGGCGGATGCGTCGCCCGCCGTCCGCGAGCGGGTCGAGGCCGCCGCAGCCCCGGCCATCGGTGCCGTCGAGGCGTTCACCGCCTGGCTGCGCGACGAGTTGCAGCCCGCGGCCGACGGTGACTTCCGGCTCGGTCGAGAGCTGTTCGAGCGCAAGTTCCACCACGTCCTCAAGGCCACGATCACGCCGTCGGAGCTCGAGCGGCGCGCCGCCGCCGACTACGACACGGTGCGCGCCGAA
>JADLBB010000266.1 GCA_020848055.1 Chloroflexota bacterium
CATGGAACACCGTGGACCCGCGCGTGCCGCGCTCGGGCGCCTCAAGTACGCCGGCGCCGCGCGCGCCTGCGGCCCGCTGGCGGCAGCCGCGGCTCCGACGCTGGCCCGACTGCTCGAATTGGCCGGCTCGGGCGCCGTCCTGGTGCCGGTGCCGCTCCACGCCGCGCGGCGCCGTCAGCGCGGCTACACCCAGGCCGAGCTGCTGGCGCGGGCGTTGTCGGGCGAGGTGTCGCGCCTCGGCGTCCAGGCGCCAGCGGTGGCGGACCTGTTGGTGCGGGCCGCCGCCACCGAGCGCCAGCACCGGCTCGACCGGGCGGCCCGACTGCGCAACCTGCGCGACGTCATCCGCCCGCGGCCCGGCATCGTCGTGAGCGGCGTCACGGTGGTGGTTGACGACATCCTGACCACGGCAGCCACCATCGAGGCCTGTGCCGGCGCGTTGCGCGCCGCCGGGTCGCCTGCGACCTACGGATTCGCCATCGCCCGCGAAGTCTGAAGGCTTGCGGCGCGGATGCTAGGGTAGGGGCGCACCCAACGGAACCAGCAGCGGGAGCCTTTCGCTCGTGAAGATGACCCTGACGGCGAAGAACATGGAGCTCAACAACCGGCTGCGCACGCAGATCGAGCAGAAGCTGCGAAGACTGGACCGGACCACCGGCGACGACTCGGAGATACTGATCGAGCTCATCGCCAATGCCTCGCGGGCGGCCGACGAGTCGCACATCGCCGAGGTCCAGCTTCGGAGCGAAGGGGCGACCGTCCGCTCACGGGCCGCCGGCGCCACCGCCATCGCGGCACTGGACATCGTGCTCGACAAGATCGAGCGGCAGATCGTGCGCATGAAGGAGCGACCGCGCGCCGTGCGGGACAGGGCGGCCGACGAGGTCGGCGTGGTCCTGCGCCGCGAGGCCGCCGGAACGGTGGAGGTAGAGCCGGCGCCGGGCCGGCGCGGGCCATCGGTCGTCAAGATCAAGCGCTTCGACATGTCACCCATGTTCGAGGAGGACGCCATCGCCCGCCTGGAGGAGACCGACCACGCCTTCTTCGTCTTCCTCGACGCGGAGACCAACGAGGTGTCGGTGGTCTACCGGCGCACCGACGGCAACTACGGCGTCATCCAGCCGGTCATCCGCCGTTGACGAAGTTGAGAAGAAGCATCGCGCCAACCGTGGCGATCACCGCGACGAAGAACACGACCAGCCCGATCGTCAGCAGGTCAAGTCCGCCATCGGGACCATCGGTGCGCAGATCCATGAGGGCACCCTAGCACTCCGCGTGTCCGGGAGCCCGCCGGGGTCGCCTCGGTCGATCAGCCCGAGCGGCGCAGCCCCGCTGCCTGCGAGCCGTTGGAGGCGTGGCCGCTGCCGCGTGCGCGGCGGGCGCGGACGGTGATGTAGGCCTGCATCAGCTCGCGCACGTCGGCCTCGGTCAGGATCTCGTCGCCGCGCAGGGCGTACTCGACGCGCGTGGTGGGCAGGACGGCGCGGGAGTTGAGGGATGCGAAGTAGGCGGGACCATCGGCTTCGTCGCCGATCTCGCGCAGGCCGCGCGCCAGCTTGGTGGCGGTGCCAAGCGAGGGCATGCGGTCGCCCTTGATCAGCCGGCTGATGGTCGAGTGATCGACCCCCGACTGGAGCGCCAGCTGGCGCTGGCTCATCTTCTTCTCCTTCAACTGCGAGCGGAGCCATGCGTTGAAGGACCTTGGCGACTGCAGCGTCATCTGCGCCCCTTGTGTACTGCCCGGCCGGGCGCGAAATGGCGCGCCGTGGTGCGTGCAGGCAACCGGAGCATCCCCTCCGGACCGGCCTCCCTCAATAGGCAGAAGGTACCGAGCCCGCCTTGCAGGAACCCTTGCGGGGCGCGCGGTGGGGCGTCTACGAGCGGGTGACTGGCTCCGTCGTGCGTGGCTCGACTCGCCGACCGCGGTGCGCGTGACGAACCTTGTCCGACACGAAGTAAAGGATCCCGCCGAGGACGATGACGGTCAGGATGCTGATGCCGCGGTCGGTCAGGGCCACGGCCGCCGCCGAGTCGGAGTTGACGCCGTAGATCAGCAGCGCGCCGGCGATTCCCGCCTCGACGAAGCCGATGCCCGCCGGCGTGAGCGGCATCGCGGTCAGCAGGGCCGCCACCAGCGCGACGAACACCGAGGCGCTGATGCCCAGCCCGACATCGGGCAGCTGCAGCGCGTGGATGACGAAGTACAGGCGCGCGCCCTCGAGCAGCCAGATCGTGACGGTCGCGACACCGATGACCGGCAGGGCGCGCATCGACAGCGCGCCGGTGCTGCCCTCGTGGAAGCGCTCGTAGAAGGCGGCGATGCGCACCGGCAGGACGCCGGTCAGCCGATCACCCCAGATGCGCAGGGCGATCACGAAGGTCACCAGGATCACCGCGACCACGAACCCGGCCGTGAACAGCAGATCTATCTCCGGCCGCTGGTGGCCGCGGAAGCTCCAGAAGCCCGCGGCCAGGGCCATGAAGAAGATGACGATGATGTCGGCGATGCGCTCGATGAAGACCGTGCCAACCGTGCGCGACGCCGAGGCGCCCTCCACGTTGCCCTTGAGCAGGTAGGCGCGGTACAGGTCGCCCAGCTTTGCGGGCACCAGGCAGTTGACGAACCACGACAGGTACAGGATCTCGGTGGCGTCCTTGAGCCCGATGTTCGTGCCCGCCTTGGACAGGATGTAGCGCCAGCGGAAGCCGCGAACCGGGAACGTGAGGTAGTAGGCCACGAACGCTAGAAGCAGGAAGGCCGGGTTGGCGCCCGCGATCAGGCCGAGCGTCCGGCCCAGGTTGACGCCCAGCGTGCGGAACGCGAGGGCCAGCAGGATGGCCGCGAAGGCGACCGATGCGATGGTCTTCCAGTTCAGCACCCGCCGCGCCAGGCTGACCTCGCGCTCGGGGATCTGCTCGTCGGGGCCGGCATCGATGTACTCGGCCGCCTCGTACAGGTGATCGGAGTGGTCGTGCTGATCGGTCACGTCCGCACCGCCCGCCACCCGTCGAGCTTGTTGCGCCACACCGCCCAGCGCGTGGTCAGGTGGATGAGCACCGATGAGCGGCTGGCATGCCACTCGTTGGCTGC
>JADLBB010000267.1 GCA_020848055.1 Chloroflexota bacterium
CCATCCTGCCGGACGGGCAGGTTCGTGCTGATCACGATCGTCCGCGCGTTGAAGCTCAGCTCATGCCGGATCTCAGCGACGGCGGCAGCGCAGGTCATCCGCTTGAACTGGCTGCGCTGCGGACGCCGCGTACGCGGAACGTCGGCCGGCCACGTGAGCGGGAAGGCCTCGTGCGGGATGATCGTAGAGCGCATGCTTGCAGCCTACGCGGTGGGGGTGACACCTTTGCAGCTTGGTGGGTATCCGATGGCGTACTCGAGCACCGACCGCCCGCAGCCCAGGCATCGGTGCCCGAGCGTCTCAAATGGCCGAGGTCCGATCGTCCCGTAACACTGAGACTCGATGCCAGGCACAACGCGCCCATCTTGCGGTGCATCACGGCACGGGCAGCCGCACGCACGCAGCCTCATCATGATCGTGGTGAACGACCACGGCGACGGCGTGCGCAGCCGGTAGCTTCGTCGGAGTGCATTCATCCATCGAAGCCTACATCGAGAGGGTGACACCTCCCGAAAAGAAAGGAGGGTGTCTCGCCTGCAAGGTGGAGGGACACCGAGGCAAGACACCCGGCCGGCGTAACCGCTGTCGGCAGCGACGCCGGCGTCGCGTCGGGTGGGGGACCCTAGCAACGATCTACAGCTACCACGCGTGCGTGCGGCGTGTCACCTATTGCGCCGACCTCAGAGGTCGACGACGATCGGCGGCGCCGCGCGGCGGCCGAGGGGAGCCTCGATCGTCGGTGAGGCCGTTCGGGCTTGTCGCACCTGCTCGACCTTGGCGATCTCGTCGACGAAGTGCAGCAGGTCGTTCGCGGTGATCACGACGTCGTCGTCATCGCCGGCGACCTTCTTGAGCTGCTCGGCGAAGGTCGCGAGCGCAGCCGCCGGCCAGCCCTTCGTGGTCTCGGGCGGCAGCATGCCCGCCGCCCAGGCGACGACGTTGCGGGCGGCGAGCATCCCGTCGATCAGCGCCTTCGACTCGACGGAGACTTGGGCGACCTCCGTGTCGCGCTTGCGCCGGCGCAGCTCGGCGACTTGCTTCTCGAGGCGGCCGATCTTGGCGCGCATCTCGTCGAGGTTTTCGAGGGGCATCGTGACGGTCGCAGAATCCATCGAGGCCATGGGTCACTCCTTGGGCGGGACAGGTAGCAGGTGGATCGACTGGAAGAAGTTGAGCAGCCCGCGCCAGTCGGCCTTGAACAGTCGCCCGAGCTTCTCGGGGACGACGGTGAAGACGTAGGGCGTCGGCTCGTTGCTGGTGTTGCGGATCGTCACGCGCGCCGGCAGCGTCTCGTCGACGACGAGGTTCTGCCGTCCGCGCAGTGCCAGGACGATCGTCACCTCGCCGGGCTGCAGCGGTGGATCGAGGTGGACGACCGCGACCTGGTTGGGCGGCAGGGTGTCGTAGGCGGTTAGGCGGGGCTTCATGCGGGCTCCTTCGAGGGCTTGGGCCGCTTCGCCCAGATCGCCGGGGGCGGCTCGTTGCTGGTGGTGTTCGGGAGGATGCCACCGAGCTGGATCGTGCGGGCCTGCAGATAGCGGGCGCCGATGCCGAGTGCCTCGGCCGCCTCGGGGAAGTTCCAGTTGGTCGCCAGCAGCGCCGAGGCGATGATCCGCCGCTCCGCATCCCGGAGCTGGATGTAGTAGGGCGCCTGCTCGCTGCTGCGACGGGCCATCTATCGGACGTCGCGTTGAAAGACGCCGGTGACGAGGATCTTCACCTCGTCTGAGGTCATCGGCTCCTCATTCTGCAAGGCCAGCCGCGGGATGCCACCGATCGGCTTCACCTCGAGCGCCGGATCGTCGACGGGGGAGATCTTGCAGTCGGGATCGTCGACAGCGCCTTGCGGCTCGGGCTCGCCCAGGCGGTAGAGCGCCTGGTCGTGCAAGTAGCCGACGAGCGCGCCGGTGATGAGCGTCGTGAGCCCCCACAAGGGGGCGGTATACGACGGATACCCGAGGGTGAGATCGCACGCCGCGAGCAGCAGGTAGAGCAACATGCCCCACCAGAAGCTCGTGCAGGCCGCGCAGTCCATGAAGCGCGTCAGGCGTGCCGGGTAGCGCGACCAGAGCGCCCGCGTGATCACCGCCCGGCTGCCGAGGTACCAGAGAGCCGGCGGGACGAAGAGCAGGAGCCAGAAGAAGGCGACGAGGTTCACGGGGTCTCCTTGCGCGCCGCGGCCTCGGCCATCGCCGCCCGCGCCTTGGCCTCGGCGGCCTCCTCCTGGGCCTTCTTGACGAGGATCGGGTCGGGCTTGGGCTGGAACTCCTCGTTCAGTTCGTGGGGCAGGAGGTCGATCGGCTTGCCTTCGGTGGCCAGCGACGAGCCCGTCCGGCCGTCCCACTTGTGACAGAGGTTCTGGTAGTGGATCAGCGGCTTGGGATCGGGCGGCGGCGCCGACTGGAAGTTCCAGCCCTTGTTGCAGAGCCCGAACCCATCGCGCCCGACGCCCTCGTCGGTGACGTTGACCATCATCGCCAGGCCCTTGGCCTTGTCCTCGCGACCCTCGATCTTGTGCTGCAAGGCCTGCGTCAGCAGCAGCTCGCGCTGCTGGTTCCAGCGCACCTTGGCCGCGTCGACGTCCCAGTGGATGCAATTCCAGCACCCTCGGCCGCGATCGATGACGGGCCCCGGGGGCATGATCAGCTGCTGGTCGCGGTGGACGAACTCGTCGAGCTTGGGCATGCCCCTTTGTATGATCAGCAGTTGCGCAGCTGTCAATTATTTGCAGAATCAGGATCGCGTGGTTACGGTACGTACCCGATGAGCAAGGTACCCAAGCGCTTCGACCCGGCCATCCTCGATGAGATGACCGAGCCCATCTCGCTGCGCGTCGAGCG
>JADLBB010000268.1 GCA_020848055.1 Chloroflexota bacterium
TGTCCGGAGGCGTTGCCGTCCTGAAGGTTGGAGCCGCGACCGAGGTCGAGCTCAAGGAGAAGAAGCACCGCATCGAGGACGCCCTGTCGGCGGCCCGCGCGGGCGTCGAGGAGGGCATGGTCGCCGGCGGCGGCTCGGTCCTGATCCACGCGCTGCCGGCGCTCGACAAGCTCGAGGTCCTCGGTGACGAGGCGATCGGCGTCAACATCCTGCGCCGCGCGCTGGAGGAGCCGCTGCGCCAGATCGCGATCAACGCCGGCCAGGAGGGTTCGGTCGTCGTCGAGGCGGTCCGCAAGCTCGCTGCCGGCAACGGCTACGACGCGGCTCGCGGCGAGTTCGGCGACCTGTTCGCCTGGGGGGTCATCGACCCGGCCAAGGTCACCCGCTCGGCTCTCGAGAACGCCTCGAGCGTGGCGGGCCTGATGCTGACGACCGAGACGATCGTCACCGACCTTCCCGAGAAGGAAAAGGC
Organism: Chloroflexota bacterium; assembly: GCA_020848055.1. Taxonomy (GTDB): domain Bacteria; phylum Chloroflexota; class Limnocylindria; order QHBO01; family QHBO01; genus JACDBZ01. The sequence continues at coordinate 473 of JADLBB010000268.1, forward strand.
CATGGGCATGCCGCCCGGCGGCATGGGCGGGATGGACTACTAGTCCCTCGCACCGACCGGCGGTGATCCCACCGCACGGACACCACAACCCGAACGGGCACCCATCATGGGTGCCCGTTCTTGGTACCCACCCGTGTCGAGGAGCGCGGTGTCTGCCGCTGTCGTTTGCGCTGGGGCGCACGTAACTGAGAACTTCAACGCCGGAAGCCCCGGTTCCAGGTCAGGCTGTGCGCCCCGCTGCACGAATTGATCGGAACTGGGCCCAACTTCTCAGTTGTGTGCGCCCGGGCGCACGCGGCGAGGATCAACGGCCATGGGCCCGTCAAGCCGGCAGGGACCTTCGCCACTAGAATCGAGGGCCGATGCCCACCGACCCCAGCGAAGCCACGACGCCCGCCCGACTCGCCCCACAGGAGATCCTGGAGCGCCTCAACCCGCCGCAGCGCGAGGCGGTCGGCCACCTGACCGGGCCGCTGCTCATCCTGGCGGGCGCCGGCAGCGGCAAGACCAGGGTCCTGGCGCATCGCGTCGCGTACCTCGTCGCCACCAGCTACAAGCCGTGGCAGATCGTGGCGGTCACGTTCACGAACAAGGCAGCGACCGAGATGCGCAACCGGATCGCGGGGCTCATCGGCGAAGCGGCGGCGCGCGAGGCGACGATCGGCACCTTCCACGCCATCTGTGCGCGCATCCTGCGGCGCGACGGCGCCGCCATCGGCCTTGGACGGAGCTTCACGATCTACGACCGAACCGACCAGGTGGCCCTGGTCAAGGGCGTGCTCAAGCGCCTGGACCTCGATGAGAAACGCTTCGGGCCATCGGGCATGCTGGCCTGGATCGGGCAGCGCAAGGACGAATTGGCCGACGTCGCAACCGCCAGGCGGCAGGCGGCGAACTACTACGACGAGACGGCGGCCCGCGTGTACGAGGCCTACCAGCGCCAGCTCGCCGAGGACGACGCGGTCGACTTCGACGATCTGCTGATGCGGACCGTGACCCTGTTCGAGGAGCACCCCGACGTGCTGGCGCGCTACCAGCAGCGCTGGCAGCAGATCCTGGTCGACGAGTACCAGGACACCAACCGCGCGCAGTACCTCATCTGCCGCCACCTCGCGGCCAAGCATCGCAACCTGGCCGTGGTGGGGGACGACGACCAGAGCATCTACTCCTGGCGCGGCGCCGACCTGCGCAACATCCTGGACTTCGAGAAGGATTATCCCGACGCGAAGGTCGTGAAGCTGGAGCAGAACTACCGCTCGACGCAGACCATCCTCGACGCCGCCCACGCGGTCGTGTCGCGCAACGCCGGTCGCAAGGACAAGAAGCTGTGGACCGATCGCGGCACCGGCACCCAGATCACGCTGTTCGACGCCTACAACGAGTACGAGGAGGCCGAGTTCGTCGCGCGCCAGGTCGAGAAGCTCGTCGGCGGTGCCCGCCGCGGGAGCATGGCCGCCCTGCTCACCAGCCGGGCCGACGACGCCGATGGCAGCCTGCGCTACGGCGACATCGCCGTCGCGTACCGGATCAATGCCCAGAGCCGCGTGATCGAGGAGGCGTTCATGCGCTTCGGGATCCCGTACCAGCTCGTCGGCGGGGTCCGTTTCTACGAGCGGCGCGAGGTCAAGGACGCCCTGGCCTACCTGCGGCTGGCCCGCAACAGCGCCGATCGCGTGGCGCTGGGCCGGATAATCAACGTGCCGGCGCGGGGGATCGGCGCCAAGACGGTCGAGGAGCTCAACGCCTGGGCCACATCCCGCGACACGACGATGTGGCAGGCCGTCCTCGATGCCGAGACGAACCCGAACCTGGCGCCGCGCGCGCGGGCCCAGCTGGCGACGTTCGCCGATCTCATGCGCGGGCTCATGGGGTTGGCCGAGTCGGCGCCGCCTTCGGCGCTGTTCGACGCCGCCGTCGAGCGCTCCGGCCTCCAGGCCGCCATCGCCGACGGCACCGATGAGGGCGAAGAACGCTGGACCAACGTCCTCGAGCTGCGCAGCCACGCCGCCGAGTTCGACGAGATCGCCCCGCCCGAGGGCCTCGCCCGCTTCCTGGAGGAGGTGGCGCTGGTCAGCGACCAGGACGAACTCGAGGACGTGCCGGATCGCGCGACGCTCATCACGCTGCACGCGGCCAAGGGCCTCGAGTTCCCGGTCGTGTTCATCGTCGGCATGGAGGAGGGGCTGTTGCCGCACCGGCGCGCCCTGGAGGACGAACGCGAGCTGGAGGAGGAGCGGCGCCTGGCCTACGTCGGCATGACCCGCGCCAAGGACCGGCTGTACCTCGTCCACGCGCATCATCGCTCGACGTACGGGGTCGGCGCCCAGGCCGATCCGTCTCGCTTCCTGGCCGAGCTGCCCGAAGACCTGCTGGCCGCCGAGCGCTCCGACGCGCCGTTCCGCCGCGGCGGAGAGCGCTGGGCCCGGACGGACGAAGAGGGTGGCTGGCTGCCGTCGGGGTACCGGACGCCCAGCGCCCGACGCAAGAGCGAGCCACTGCGGCCGATCAA
>JADLBB010000269.1 GCA_020848055.1 Chloroflexota bacterium
GTGCTGAAGACGCGCCACGTGCCGTCGTCATCCCAGATGACGATGCCGTAGCCCTTGATGGCGACCGAGAACATGGGTCTGCGTTGCCCCGCGAACGAAGGTACTGCCTGGGTCCTGGTTGGTGACCAGCATCGCGCAGCGCATCGGGCATGCCAACTCCGCCGATCCACCCAATTGCGCACCGCACCGCCAAGATTCGCATGCAGCGGTTCGAGTGCCGCCTCAAACCGAACAGGCGTTCGGATGAATGATGATCCTGCTAGGATTGGAGCGCATGCCCTCAGACCGGATCGTCGTTCGCGGTGCCCGCGAGCACAACCTGAAGAACCTGGACGTCGAGATGCCGCGCGATCGGCTGATCGTCATCACCGGGCTGTCCGGCAGCGGCAAGTCGTCGCTCGCGTTCGACACCATCTACGCCGAGGGCCAGCGCCGGTACGTCGAGTCGCTGAGCGCCTACGCGAGGCAGTTCCTGGGCCAGATGGAGAAGCCGGACGTCGACCAGATCGACGGCCTCTCGCCGGCGATCAGCATCGACCAGAAGGGCGCGTCCCGGAACCCTCGCAGCACCGTTGGGACCGTCACCGAGATCTACGACTACCTTCGGCTGCTGTTCGCCCGCATCGGGCGCATGCATTGTCCGATCTGCGGCCGCGAGATCGAGCGCCAGACCGTCGAGCAGATGGTCGACCAGTTGTACGCCCTTCCCGACGGCACGCGAATCATGTTGATGGCGCCGCTGGTGCGCGACCGTAAGGGCGAGCACGAGAAGCTGCTGGCCGGCGCGAGGGCCGCCGGCTTCGTCCGCGTCCGGGTGGACGGCCTGGTCCATGACCTCGACGAGGACATCAGGCTCGACAAGAAATACAAGCACTCGATCGACGTGGTCGTCGACCGACTGGTCGTCCGCGGCGCCGATGACGACGGTCATCCGCGGCCCGATGCCGGACGCATGGCCGACTCGATCGAGACCGCGCTGCGCCTGTCTGAGGGCCAGCTCCTGCTCAGCCTGCCCGATGCGCCGCCGAAGGAGCAGGACCGATTGTTCAGCGAGCGCTACGCCTGCCCGGAGCACGGCGGCTCATTCGAGGAGCCGGCGCCGCGCAACTTCAGCTTCAACTCGCCGCACGGGGCCTGTCCGGACTGCACCGGGCTGGGGTCGCGGCTCGAGATCGACCCGGATCTCGTGCTGCCCAACGACGAGCTGTCGGTCGACGAGGGAGCCATCCTGCCGTGGCGTCGCATGGCGGCCACCGAGAGCTGGTTCGCCAAGATCCTCGACGCCGTGGCCGAGCACTACGGCTTCCGGACCGACGTCCCGGTGCGCGACCTGTCCGACGAGGCGCGCCGCATCCTGCTGTTCGGGAACAAGGGCCAGCGCGTGGACGTGCAGTACCGCGCCCGCAACGGGAACACGCACACCTTCAAGACGACGTTCGAGGGCGTCGTGCCGAACCTGACCCGGCGCTACCGGGAGACCGGCTCGGAATCCATGAAGGCCGAGCTCGAGCGCTACATGACCAACAAGCCGTGCCCGACCTGCAACGGGATGCGCCTCAAGCCCGAGTCGCTGGCGGTCACGATCGCCGGTCGCAACATCATCGAGACCACGCGCCGATCGGTGACCGATGCGCTGGCCTGGTACGACCGCCTGCCGAAGCGCCTGAACGCGCGCGAGAACCAGATCGCGGTCCAGGTCCTGAAGGAGATCCGGGCCCGGCTGGGGTTCCTGGTGGACGTCGGGCTCGACTACCTGACGCTGGACCGCGCGTCGGGGACGCTGTCGGGTGGCGAGGCGCAGCGCATCCGTCTCGCGACCCAGATCGGCTCGTCGCTGATGGGCGTGCTGTACATCCTGGACGAGCCGTCGATCGGGCTGCACCAGCGCGACAACGCGCGGCTCATCGCCACGCTCGTGCGGCTGCGCGACCTGGGCAACACCCTGCTCGTGGTCGAGCACGACGAGGAGACGATCCGCTCGGCCGATTGGGTCGTCGACATCGGGCCGGCGGCGGGGGAGCACGGTGGCCGGCTCATTCACTCGGGCCCCCTGCCCGAGCTGCTCGCCAACCGGGAGTCGATCACCGCGGCCTACCTGCGCGGCGATCGGGCGGTGCCGGTGCCGGCCAGGCGGCGCAACGGCAAGGGCCAGGCGATCACAGTGCGCGGCGCGCGCGAGAACAACCTCAAGTCGATCGACGTGGCCTTCCCGCTCGGCCGGTTCATCGCCGTCACCGGCGTCAGCGGATCGGGCAAGTCGTCGCTCGTGACGCAGATCCTGCATCCGGCCCTGGCCCAGCGCATCTGGGGCTCGCGCGTGCCGGCGGGACGACACGATCGGGTCGATGGCATCGAGCTCATCGACAAGGTCATCGAGATCGACCAATCGCCGATCGGGCGCACTCCGCGCTCGAACCCGGCCACCTACACCGGCCTGTGGACGCCCCTGCGTGAATTGCTGGCGGCCGTGCCGGAGGCGCGCCTGCGCGGCTACAAGCCGGGCCGCTTCAGCTTCAACGTCAAGGGAGGCCGCTGCGAGGCATGCGAGGGCGCCGGCATCGTGCAGATCGAGATGCACTTCCTGCCCGACGTGTACGTCGCCTGCGAGGTGTGCAAGGGCAAGCGCTACAACCGCGAGACGCTCGAGATCCACTACAAGGGGAAGAACGTCGCCGAGATCCTGGAGATGACCGTGGACGAGGCGCTCGGCTTCTTCGAGGCGGTACCGTCCATCCACGGCAAGCTCCAGACGCTGGCCGATGTCGGCATGGGCTACATCCACCTCGGCCAGCCGGCCACCACGCTGTCCGGAGGCGAGGCGCAGCGCGTCAAGCTTGCGACCGAGCTGTCGAAGCGTGCCACCGGCAAGACGTTCTACATCCTGGACGAGCCGACCACCGGCCTCCACTTCGACGACGTGGCGCGACTGCTGGCCGTCCTCGGACGCTTGGTCGAGAGCGGCAACACGGTCGTCGTGATCGAGCACAACCTGGACGTCATCAAGACGGCCGACTGGGTCATCGACCTCGGTCCGGAGGGTGGCGACAAGGGCGGCGAGCTCGTCGCCGCCGGCACGCCCGAGCAGATCGCCGCCAACCCAGCCTCGTATACCGGCCAGTACCTGCGAGCGGCCTTGGGCATGCCCGATCCGTCCGTGGTGGCAACCATGGTTGGTCAGGCCAGCTGACCAGGCTAACCGGCTGAGAAGCCCATCTCGGCCAGGAACGGTGAGGGCCGCGCCGGGTTGGTGGCAAGGATCAGGCGCCGGGTGGCGCGGGTGAGGGCCACGTAGGCCAGGCGGCGCTCCTCCTCGAGCGCTCGCGCCGGGTCGGCCGCACCCAGCAGGGCGCGCCGGTTCGGGATCCGATCCGCTTCGAACCCCACCAACACGACGGTCTGCCACTCGCGGCCCTTGGCGGCGTGGACCGTCGCCAGCTCGATGGTCGCATCCGGGCTGCGCAGCGTCGCGATCCGAGCTCGAGCAACATTGAAGGCGGCAACGAACGCATCGGTCGTGCGAAAGCCCACCGTCCAGGACAGAAGAGCATCCAGCGCGTCGTGGTCGGCGTCGGAGAGCAGGTCGCCGGTCTCCGACCCGCGCTCCCACCCGTGATCGACGCGTAGACCGCGCAGGACGTGGAACGGGTGGCGGTCCGGTGCGGGACAACCGGCTTCGCGCACGAGCGCCAGCACGCGATGGTCTTCGACGATCGGCGGAGCAGCTGCGCGGTGCGGCACGCCAGCACGGACCAGCGCCAGCAACAGCGGCGTGAGCTCGGCACGGGTTCGGGCCAGGAAGCACAGGCTTCGTCCGGCGTGGTCCTCGGCGGTGGCCAGGCGAGCCATCGCGGCTGGCCATTCGTCCACGGAAGCGTCCACCGCCTGCAGCGCAGATGGGTCGGCCGCGAGCGACGACGGTGCGCGGATCGACTTTGCGAACCGCTCCCGGTTGACCTCGATCACCCGCGCGGAGGCCTCCATGACGGTGCGGGGACATCGGTAGTTCGTGGCCAGCATGACGCGCCGCGCGTCGGGATAATCGGTGGCGAAGCGCAGGATGCGCCGGACGTCCGCCAGGCGCCAGGCGTAGATCGTCTGGTCGTCGTCCCCGACCACGAACAGGTTGTCCTGCGGCGCGGCCAGCAACCGGACGAGGCGCAACTGGGCGGCATCGACGTCCTGGAACTCGTCAACGCACACGTGGCTGAAGCGCGCCTGCCAGCGACCGCGCAGGGCGGCATCGGTCTCGAGCAGGTCGACGGCACGAACCACCAGGTCATCGAAGTCGATGGCGCCGCGGA
>JADLBB010000270.1 GCA_020848055.1 Chloroflexota bacterium
GGCGCGGGTCAGCCCCTCGGCGGTGTCGGGATCGGCGAGCGGCCGGAAGACTTCGAAGGACAGCTGCGGCAGGCGGTTGCCGTAGGTCGAAAGCGCCAGTTCCTCGAAGACGACATAGGCGGTGCCGCGATAGGCGGGCGTGTTGGCTGCGCCCATCTTCCCCGCAATGAACGGGTCCGCCGTCTGCGCCTCGTCGCCGGGATACCAGCGCCAGGTGACGCCGGAGAGGTCCATCGGCTTGCCGTCGGCCCAGATCCGGCCAATGCCGGTGATCGGGCCTTCACACAAGGCCACCGCGAAGCTGGCGTAGTACAGATACTCGGTGGTCTTGACCTTGCCGCCCCCGCCGCCCTTGCCGCCGCCCTGCGTCGTGGTCTTCGTCTCCTCGCGGAAATCGGTCGCCCAGATGATGTTGCCGCCCATCCGCATCCGGCCATAGAGCCGCGGGATCACCGCGCCCTCGGTGGCCGAGGTGATGCGCAGCGTGTCGAGCCGCGCGCCCTCGATGCGCTGGGTCGGCGCCAGCGACGAGATGATCCAGCTGTCGACGACCGAGCCGATGCTCGAGCCGATGAAGCCGCCGATGGTCGCGGCGCTCACGCCGAGGATCGCCCCGCCGATCGAACCGCCGATGGCGGCGCCGGCTGCACCGAGAACAAGCGTTGCCATGTCGGGGTCTCAGCGTTGCGGGACGAGGAAGGCGAAGGCGATGCGCCGCCGCCAGGCATTGGTGAGCGGTTCCTCGATCACGCCGAGCCGCTCATAGGCGTGGAGGAAGGTGGCAGGACCGGTGAGGATCCCGACATGCTTGGCGATGGCGCGGGGCCTCATGCAGAAGAGGACCAGCGCGCCGGGACCGGCCTCGGCAGGCGACACCTCGATCATCATGCGCCGCGCGCCTTCGGCCAGAACCTCGCGCGGGCCGGTCTCGCCCCAGTCGCGGCTGTAAGGCAGAATCGGGAACGGCTCCGGCCCCACCACGTCGCGCCAGACCCCCCGCGCGAGCCCGAGGCAATCGCAACCGACGCCGCGCAGGCTGGCCTGGTCGTGGTACGGCGTGCCGAGCCAGGAGCGTGCGACGGCGACGACACGCGCGGGGTCGGCCGATGCGAGAGGTTGCGTCACAGCACGCCTCCCTCGTGGCCGCCATCCTTGGTGGCGTAGCGCAGCACGGCATCCTGGCCGGGGATGTGCGGGAACCCCCGGAAGTTGGCCGTGTTGGCGAACCTGGCGCCGCAGGTCTCGATCCGCTTATCGCAGCCCGCACGGATGGTGAAGGCATTGCCCTCGGAGATCTCGCGCACCGGCGCCTCGAGAAGGGTCAGCACGGCGATGCCGTCCGTCACATCATGGCCGAGAACCTCGGCCCGACGCCCCGCGTTGGAGCCACTGGTCCATTCGATGGTCCCGAAGGTGAACCAGCCGGAGGCGAAGCCGCCGAGGCCCGAAGCGGTGAAGGCGCGGTCGCGTAGAAGGTCGATCACGACGCTCGTGCCCTTGAACGCCGGGTTCTCCAGATCGACGCCGCAGCGCGCATCGCCGAGCGCGGCATCGCAGGTCGCCTGGAACGTCCGCCCGATCGTCTGGCCAAGCACATGCGCGAGCGAGCGGACTTCGGCGACGAAGGCCAGCCGCCCGCGCCGGATCTGGCCGATGGCCCCGCGCCGCATCAGCACGCGCTGGTTCGTGTCGGCCCAGTTCACCCGCCAGACTTCGACCTCGGCGTTATCCCAGCGGCCGTCGAGGATGTCGGTCTCGGTAATCCGGTCCGAGGTCAGCACGCCCTCGGCGTCCTGCGCATCGACCGAGAGGTCCGAGCCGGAACGGACCTCGGAGGCCGTCAGCCCGCTCTCGGGCTCGAAATCCGTCCCCTCGAAGCTGAGCGTCCGATCGTGGTCGGTGAAGCCGAAACTCGTGCCGTCGGCGCGCACGATCCGCCAGCACCAGGCGAGCGTCGTCGTTCCCTCGTCGAGATGGGCCTGCAGGTCGGGGTCGAGGGACTTCATCGGCGCAGTTCCAGAAGCGGGATGGAGGTGATCGAGCCGAGCCGCTCGAGGTCGAGCGTCACGTCGAGCGCGTCGGTGTCGAAACGGACCGGCACGTCGAACTCGAAGCCCGCGGTGATGGCGGCGCCAGCGCCCGGCGCGGTGCTGAAGGTGACGACGCCGGTGGCGGTGTCGACCGACCAGCCGGAAGGCTGCTCGACCCCGCCGAGCGCGATGCGCGCGGTTCCGGTCACCGGCTTCGCGACGGCGCGCGTCCAGGATTGCGCACCCGAGGCGTAGCGCTTGACCAGCTGGAAGGCGGTCGTCGCGCCGTCGCCCGTGCCGATAGACTGATCGGTGGGCGACGGCGTGCCCGAAGGCAGGCAGGACTTGTGGTCACCCCAGTCCTTGAACCGGAAGCCATGCAGGCGGCCATTGCGCGCCTCGAAGAAGGCGACGACGGCGGCCAGATCGTCGGCGCGGCGGATGCCATAGGCGACATCGTAGCGGCGGCGCGAATTGGCCCAGCTGGCGTTGCGCTCCTCGTCGCCCGAGGCGAGCTCGACGATCTGCGTGCGCCGCTCCGGTCCGCCCCGCGCACCTCGGCTGATGTTGTCGGGAAACCGGACCTCGTGAAACGCCATCACATGCCCCTCCGACCGAGCGACACGGCGCGGGCGATATCCGCGGCGACCTGCGTTCGCGATTGCCGGAAGCTCTCGGCGTCGCGGGCCATGATGGTCACGTTGACCCCGCCGCCCGCGCCGTAGCTCTGTGCCTCCCGCCGCGACAGCACGCGTTCCCCGCGCTGCAGGATCGCGGGCACCTCGTCGTGACGAAGCCCGGCCATGCCGCCACCATGCATCCGCGGCGCGGCGGCGAAGGCCATGGCCGGGACCATCCGCGAGGGTCCAGCCGATCCGACCATCCCGCCCGCATGCAGGACGTTGGCGAAGATGCCGCCCGCCCCGGAGAAGACGCCGGAGAGCGCATTGGCGATCGGCCCGAGGATGAACCGCCGCGCCGCCAGTTGGGCGAGATCGGCCAGCAGCGACGTCACCAGATCGCGGAAGTCGAGCTTGCCGGTCTTCACGAACTGGCCCACCGCGTTCTCGGCCGACTGGAAGGCGCCGACGAGGCTCTGGCCGATGTCGCCACCGATCTCGCGGGCCTTGCTGGCGTAGTCGGAGAGCGCGGCGGTGACCGCCCGCCAGCCGGTGACGGCCGCGTCGGTCGCGGGCTCCGCTACCGCAGCAGCAGCTCCGGCCGCCACACCTGCATCTGTTGCGGCGCGCCCGGCGTCGCCGAGGGACGTCTCCAGGCGCTCCGCCGCAGCGGTGGTCTCGGCCAGTGCGTCGGCGCCGTCCTCGTCGGTGCCGCGTACGGCATCGCGCAGCGCCTGCCAGCTTTCGAGGGGCGCACGGGCCCCCTCCGCCAGGTCGCGCGCCGCGCCGCGGTAAAGGTTGGCGGACTCGAGCGCCCTGTTCGCCGCCTCGGTCAGACCGAGATCGGGCGCGGAGAGCGGATTGTCCTCGAAGGCCCGATCGAAGGCCGCCTGAGCTGCCGTGGTTGCGGCAGTCGCCGCTCCCTCGAAGCGGTTCTCGATCTCGCCGAGGTCGAGGTCCGGAACCAGCGATATGCGCCGCTCCGACCCGAGCGCTTCGAGCCCCTGGTTGATGCCGCCGATAAAGCCGTTGATCCGCGAGACCACCCCGTTCAGCATCGCCTCGACGCCATCGACCAGGCTGTTGGCCGCCTGGAACGCGAGATCGCCGATGGCGGCGGGCAGCAGGCCCCAGATCGCCTTGATCGCCTCGTAGGCGCCTTCGAAGGTGTTCGCGGCCGTGTTGCCGAAGCCCACCACGCTCTCGATGGCGCTCTGCATGCCCGATGCGGCATCCGCCTTCAGGTCGAAGAACATCGCCGTGGCGGCCGCGCCCGCCGCCGCCGCGCCCATACTGATGCGTTCCCAGACCTCGACCGCGAGGTCCTTCAGGAGCGACATCGCTTCTCCGAAACCGCCGGCGCCGGAGACGAGCCGGGTGAACTGGTAGACGAGCTCGCCCGCGCCGACGATCAGCGCGCCGATGCCGGTGCGGATCAGCGCCCCGCGCAGGACAACGAGCGCCGTGGCGAGGCCCCGGACCGAGAGCGCCGCAGCCGCCATGCCGGCGACCCAACGTCCCGCGAGGAACGCCGCGAAGGTGGCGGCATAGGTGGTCAGGCGGCCGATGTTGTCCAAGAGACCGCGGATCGCGATGCCGAGCGGCCCGGTGCGGCTGGCCACCGCCGCCATGGCATCGGCGACGGCTTCCAGCGCAGGTGCCGCTGCGACCGCCAACTGGTTCGAGAGCCCGCGCCAGACCAACCCGAGCCGCGAGATGGCGTCGTTCGTCCGCTCGATCTGGTCGGCGTCCTGCTCGGAGACGACAACCCCGAAGGCGAGGACGTCCTCTGTCGCCTGGCGCAGCGTCGCGGTGTCGATCCGGCTCATCGCGATGGAGCCTTCCTCGCCGAAGAGCTGGCCCGCGACCGCCGCGCGCTCGGCGGCAGGCACGAAGCTCTCGATCGCCGCGTTGATCGCGCCCACGCGCTGGTCCAGCGGCAAGGCGATCAGCTCATTTGCTGAAAGCCCCAGCCGGTCGAGCGCGTCGGCAGCAGGGCCGGTCCCGGCGGCCGCCTGACTGAGACGGCGCGTCAGATCCTTGGTGGCCTGCTCGATGCCGGACATGGAGACGCCCGCCAGATCGCCCGCGCGCTCCAGCGTCTGGATCGAGGCGACGGTGGTGCCGAGCGACTGCGCCAGCTTCGCCTGCGCATCGACCGTCTGCAGGCTGGACCGGATCATCGCCACGCCAGCAGCGGCTGCGGCGGCCACGGCAGCGGCAGCCGCGACCCGCACCCGCCGCGAGAAGGCCGCGAGCCGGGCGTTCGCGGCTTCCATCTCCCGGCTCAGCCGTCCGAAGCCGCGCGACCCGGCCTCGCCCACGCCTTCGAGTTCGGCGCGCACCTGCCGTCCGCCCACGGCCGCGAGGCGGACGCTGACCCTCTTCTCAGCCATGGGAA
>JADLBB010000271.1 GCA_020848055.1 Chloroflexota bacterium
ACGACGACGCCATCCTGCGCGAGTACGACCAGGTCCGGCACGCCGAGCCCGGCTGGGAGGCGATCGTCGACCGATGGAAGGTGGACGCCATGCTCTTCCCGCCCAACGAGCCGATCACCCGCGGCCCGGCCACTGAGGCCGGCTGGTGCGAGGTCTACCGGGACACGAACGAGGTGCTGTACCTGCGTGAGTGCTAGTGGCGACGCTCGTCCGGCGATCGGTGGGCGGGAGGTCGCTCGTCGGGCTGTGGTGGGCTCGGCCATCGTCCTTTGCGTGATCGTCAACGCCGTCGGGCTGGCCACAACGCTGCCCCATCTCAGTCCGACGGGTGCTGGCGACTGGCTGCACCTGGCCTCGGTGGACGTCTCCAATCCTTATGCCACACCCGCCTATCGGTGGGCGCCTGCGGCCATCGTCATCTGGAACGCGATCATCGAGCCGATGGGATTCGTCGCCTGGGGCGCGCTGCACGTGGCCGCCGTCTTCCTGCTGAGGTCACCGATCCTGATCGCCGTCACGCTGGTGAGTTGGCCCTTCTGGTCGGACCTCGTCAACGGGAACGCGCTCACCTTCGTCCTGGTCGCGACGGCCTGCGCGATGCGGGGCGGAACGACGCTCCCGTTCTTCTTCCTCGCCCTGCTCATGCCACGACCACTGATGCTCCCGGCCTTGCTGTGGATCCTCTGGAAGCGGCCGGACCGGCGCACCGAGTTCCTTCTCGCCTTTGCCATCGTCGTCTACGCGTCGATGCCGCTGCTGGCCGAGTGGTTTGCGCGACTGTGGTCCTCCGCACCGTCGGAGATTCAGCAACAGTTCAACATCGGCCCGAGTCGAGTCATCGGCCTCAATTGGATGTTCATCGGGTTGCCCGTTGGGGCCTGGCTTCTCGCACGTGGACGTGTCGGCCTTGCGGGCCTGGCCTGGAGCCCGTACTGGCTCTCGTACTACCTGATGATGCCGATCGCCGACCTGCCACCCTATCGCAACACCGAGGCATCGATGGGCGGAACCTGGCCACCGTCAACGGGTGGCACCGCACGCCCATAGTTCGTCCCCAGGTACGCGTCGTACAGCAGCCGGAAGATGTCCACCGGGCTGATGTCGTTCGGGAAGACATCGGTCCTCCCGGGCGTGAGGGCCGCGAAGAAATTGCCGGTGCGCTCGAGCAGGCGGGCCGGATCGGCTTCGTTCGGCTGGGTCGCGTTCCAATCCACGGCCGATGCCGAGCCGTGGTCGGAGAACAGGACGATGACCGGCGGAACCTCGGAACGCGCCAGGATCGAGTCCACGGCGTCCAGGACCAGTTGGTTGAGCACCGGCAGCTGGGCGCGGTAGCGGTCGGCGAACTCGACCGGATCCTCGTCGCGCTCGAGCGGTGAATCGGCGAAGAAGTGCGGCGTGATCGGCACGGCTACGGCGCTCCCGCCCGCACCGAAGACGGTCGGCTGATGCGGGGCCGGCACGTGGACGAAGACCAGTCGCGATCCGAGATAGGCATTGGCGATCGCACCCACGATCCCGAGGTTGAACCGGATCCGGTCCCGCTGCTGTCCCGACGCGAAGTCGGGCGCCACCAGGTTGAGCACGTCGCCAGCGAACGTGGAGCTAAGCAGGCTGATCTCGAACTCGTTGAGCTCGCCGCCATCGATGTAGACGTCCGCCCGGCGTGGTGCGACCTCTTCGAAGCCCGATGCCACCGCCACCGTCATCATCCCGTGCTGGCGCGCCACCTCGAAGGCGACGTTGTCGGCGATCGTGGTGCGCAGCGTCGGTTGCCGCGGGGCGCGACCCTCGATGACGTCGAGCATGGCCGGGATCTGTTCGACGTACGCCAGGTTGAGGGCCGATGGCACGCTGACATGCGTCCACAGGTAGTCCGAGTGACTGGCGGTGGCGACGGTGAATCCGCGAGCCTCGAGCGCATCGGTGAATGGGGAGTTATCAATGCCGAAGGCATACTGCAGGACGTCGGCGCGCGGATAGCCGTCGAGCAGGATGACGTAGAAGTCCGGCCCATCCGGCTCGTCTGTCGCCATGGGAGCGGCAGCAAGTGGAGTCCCCTGGCCCAGGTCGTTGCCGACCTCGGACATCCGGCCGCGGACGAACCCCCAGGCCAGCGTCACCACCAGCAGCAGCACGGCCACCCGGTTCAGGATGCCGGTGACGTCATCCCGCGTCAGCCGCCTCGCAGCGCGTCGTCCGGCGCGCACGGCCAGGATCAGCGCGAGGCCGATGAGGCCCAACCACAGGATCGCCACCCAGCCCATGCGCGAGGCGAACTCGGACAGCGTCGCCACCAGCTGCCGGCTCCAGACCAGGCCGATGACGGCGCTGGCGGCAATGCCGCCGAATGCCCACGAGCGAAGTGCGAGCGCCAGCAGGCCGGTCAGCACCAGCGCCAGCAGCACAGCGACCGCGAACGAACGGAAGGCGGCGAACGGGCTGACCGCGGCGTCGAGCCAGGCGGTCACCACGATGGTGGCCGCGAACAGCAGCGGGTGCCACGGCAGTCGTCGCGTCATCGGAGTCGCGGGGACGCCGGGCCTAGAAGTGCGGGTCCTCGTACTCCTCGGCGTCCTGGCCACGGAACCGGCGAACCAGTCGGCTGACCTGGGTGCGGAAGAAGAATGGGATGGCCAGAGCGCCTGCCAGGATTGCCTGGATCAGCATGCTGCCCGCGCCGGGATCGATGTAGAGAAGGATCATGACGTCCGCAGTGTGGCATCGCCGCGTCAGTCTGCCACCTGACTTGTGGGTGCCCGGTCATGGTCCGTCCGGTGCCAGTTCCACAGGGCCGGCACCGCGGCCAGCAGGGCCGTCGAGCTGGTCCACACGTTGGGCAGGCCGATCATGACGCCGATCGGCAGCAGCCAGGCCCGGCTGGTCACGCCGCCGTACGCCACTAGGGCGACGGCGACCGGCAGCCGAACGAGCAGCGGCAGCGGGATGACCTGGATGCGCGCCGTCTCTCCGGCGTTGGCGGCCAGCAGCCCGAACCATTCGGTCCACAACGGCGCCGACAGCGCAAAGGAGACGAGGAAGATCGCCCCCGTCACGCCGGCCGCCCACCCCAATGACCGCCACTCGCGCCGCACGGCAAGCCACGCAAGACCGATGCCCGGCGTCACCTTGGTCAGCAATCCGAAGGCCCAGGTGCCCGGATACCGGAAACCGAGCACGATCATGGCGGCCAGGAAGACGTGGATGTTGCCGCGCAGGATGTCGTCGATGACGCCGGGAAAGGCCAGCATCCACGGCACGCGCATCCAGAACAGGCAGCCGATGGCGGCCGCGGTCCACAGCCCGGCGAAGACCGGCCACGGCAGCAGCGTCAGCGGCCACAGGATCTGCGCGAAGGCGGGCGAATAGACGAACGCTTCGTTCTGGCGCCACGGGATGTCATACAGGCCGCCGTTCCACGCGTTCCAGAAGCCGCGCGCGTCGAACATCGGGCCGTAGTCGGGCACCGGCGGGGCATAGGGCGCCACCCCGGCCCAGACGAGACCGATGTACAGCAACCCGGCCACGGTCAGCGCATCGCCGACCACTCGCCACGAGGACCGGCCGATCTGTGGTCTCCTCGACATCGGTCGCAAGGATACTTGTGTCGTCCGTCGCGACTCGCGGCGTTGTGCGAAACTGCCCCCTGGAAGCCTGAGAATGTGCCCCCTGGAAGCCTGAGAATGTGCCCCCTGGAAGCCTGAGCAATCGCCCCCCGGAGGACAGCATGGCCTATCGGAGCAGAATCGTCGACGCCGAACTTGCCCTCTTACTCGGTACGAGCGGAGCTGTGCTGATTGAAGGTGCGAGAGCATGTGGCAAGACTGAGACGGCCATGCAGGTTGCAGCAAGCTCGGTACAGCTTGACATTGATGCTGAGGCGAGGGCTGCGGCCGCAGTTGATCCCGGACTCGTCCTGTCTGGCGAACGGCCACGGCTCATCGATGAATGGCAATTGATCCCAGGGGTCTGGGACCACGTCCGCCGGGCGGTCGATCGGTCGGGCAGCACCGGCGAGTTCATCCTGACCGGGTCGGCCGTTCCGGCCGATGACGTCACGCGGCACACCGGGGCGGGGCGATTCACGCGCCTGCGCATGCGTCCCATGTCGTTGTTCGAAAGCGGGCACTCGTCCGGCGAGTCGTCACTACGCAGCTTGCTCGAGGGTCAAGACCCCGCGGGGCGATCCGACCTCGACATTGCCGACCTCGCGGTGCGCGTCTCCGTTGGTGGCTGGCCCGGCCTGCTGGATCGAACGCCGGCACAGGTCCTGCGGGTCTTACGGGGCTACCTGGACGACGTGCGCCGGACGGACATCAGCCGGCTGGACGGCATTCGTCGAGATCCAGAGAACGTCGCTCGGGTCCTCCGTTCCCTCGCGAGGCATTCCGCCACAGAGGCGACTGACAGCACCATTGCTGCAGACATCGGTGGTTCGGAGGGATCGACCAAGCGTGAAACAGTGGCCGCCTATCACGATGCTCTGGGCAGGCTGATGATCATCGAGGACTTGCCTGCGTGGGCACCATCGTTGCGAAGCCGGACGACGTTGCGTCAGGCACCGGTGCGCCACTTCGTGGATCCATCCCTGGCCGTCGCAGCGTTGGGAGCGAGTCCCGACCGGCTGGTGAGGGACCTGCGGCTGCTGGGGCAACTGTTTGAGTCTCTCGTCGTCCGTGATCTCCGAATCTATGCCCAGGCGAACGACGCCGAGGTCTTTCGGTACCGTGATCACACCGGACTGGAGACGGACGCCATCCTCCAGCGGCGCGATGGCGGGTGGGCGGCGATCGAGGTGAAGCTGGGAGTCGGACAGGTGGACGACGCCGCGCATTCGCTGCTGAGGCTTGCTGAGCGAGTTGCGTCGGACCCTCACGGCGCACCGCTGCTTCTTGCTGTCGTAACCGGGAAGGGGATCGCGCACAGGCGGCCCGATGGCGTGCTCGTCATCCCGGTTGGCACGTTGGGCCCATAGAGTGACCGCGCCGTCGTCTGTATCCTCGCCAGCCATGGAGGCGCGACCGATTCGCATCGGCTCACCCGGCACGTGGCTCGTCGTCATCGTCGTGGTGGGCCTGATGGTCCGGATCGCGGCCGTGGCGAACAGCGGGTTCCCGGTGGGCGACGGCGGCATGTTCGCCGCCATGATCGGTGACATCCGGAACGCGGGCTTCGCCCTGCCGTCCTTCACCAGCTACAACGGTGGCGACATCCCGTTCGCCTATCCGCCGCTCGGGTTGTACCTGGGCGCCGTCCTGCCACTCGATCCGCTCGTCACCCTGCGCTGGCTGCCGGCCCTGCTGGCCACGGCGACCGTTCCGCTCGTCTACCTGGTCGGCCGGCGCATCGGTGGCGAGGCCACGGGCCTGGCGGCGGCGGCCTTCGCCGCGCTGGCGCCGTTCGGCTGGTTCGGGCTGGTCGAGGGCGGCGGCCTGACGCGCGCTCCGGGACTCCTGCTGGCGCTCGGCGCGACCCTGGCGGCGCTCCACGGCCGCAGCGTCTTGGTCGGTGTCCTGGGCGGGCTGGCCGCGCTCACGCACCTGGAGGCGGCGATCTTCGCCGCCGTCAGCGTGGGCGCCATCCTGGTGATCGAGCGCCACTGGCGGCAGCTCGCGGTGGCGGGCATCGTGTCGATTGTCGTCGTCGCGCCGTGGGTGGCGCTCGTCGTGGTGCGGCACGGGTGGGAGCCGTTCGTGGCGGCCGCGGGCGCGCGCAGCGTCAACCCCATCGCGGCGGTCCTGAGCATCTCCGGAGATCGGCCTGGTGCCCTGGACCTCGCGGCGGCGGTGGGCCTAATCGGCCTGGCGGCCTCGAGGGTCCGATGGCTGTACGCGGCCGCCATCGCCACGGCCCTCCTGGTCAGCACCAGCGTCGAGACGCATTTCATGCCGCTCATGGCGCTCGGTGTGGGCATGACGGTCGGGACCCGCCGCCTGACACGGGCGGTCGTGGTGGCCACCGGCGTCCTGCTGCTGGTCGGGGCCGGCGTGACGATCGGCAATCCCGAGCCGCTCGGCAGCGACGATCGCGCGCTCATGGAATGGGTGCGAACGAGCACGCCGCCCGATGCCCGCTTCGCGGTCCTAAGCGACGAGACCTGGGCCCGAGCCGATGAGGCCGAGTGGTTCCCGTACCTGGCGAATCGGGTCAGCGTGGTGACCATGCAGGGACGCGAATGGCTGCCGGACTGGCAGGCCCTCGAGGCCGAGCGACAGGCTCTGCTGGCCTGCACCGATCGCGCCTGCTTCGACGCCTGGGTGGCGCGCCACGACGTCGACTTCATCTACCTCGCCGATGACTGCTGTGCCCGCCTGAAGGCCTTGATGCCCGGAGAACTGCTTCGCCAGGAGGGATCGGCAAGGGTCTATGTCGTTCAGCCGTCCGGTGCCGCGAATCGGCCGCAGACGATGTCGTTCCAGCCGTAGAGCAGGGCCGCTTCTCCGGCAACCCTGCTTGGCAGCATGATGCTCGGTTCCGGCCACGCGATCGGCAGGCGACGGTATCCCCAGGCATCGGCGCTGTATCCCCCCGAGTTGTTTTCATGCAGAGGATTCAGAAGGTTTCCCCGTAGCGACGCTGTCAGCTGCCGGCCGGTCATTGCCTCCAGCACTCGACGAGCGCCAGCACCGTCGATCCGTCCCACTCCGTCGAGTTTCGCGGCAAGCGACCAGAACGTCGCGTCCTGGCGTGCGGGGTCGGGCATCGCTTCGAGCGCTGTTGCAGCATGCGGGTCACAGGCCGCCATGGCTCTCGCCGGATCCCCAAATGACGCGGAGATGCCACCGACCGCCAGCGCCTGATCGACCAGGTCAGGCCGATGGCCGAGCAGGACGAGGAGGAACGGCTCACCGGCCAACTGGCCCGCCGCGCTCCCGCCCGCCTGCCAGCGGGCCAGGGCGAGTTCCACAGCGTCCGTCTCGGTCATGCCGCGTGGCAACAACTCCGACCACCCCGCCGCAGCGGTCAGACTCGGCCAACTCAGCGTGATCTCGGCGACCTCGTCCGGGGCGGAGGGTTGGCCCGCGCGTGCCGAGAGAGAGAGGACCAACAGCAGGTTAGTCGGATCGGAGCGCTGAATCGCGACAGCCCGTTCGGCGGCCTCGCTCGCAGCGACGGTCTGTCCCTGAGCCTCGTGCGCAAGGGCCAGCGTCCGCCAGCTCAAATCGTCGACCCCGTTCAGGAGCAGGGCACGGCGAAGGTGCTCCACCGCTGTGTCGGCGTCGCCCTGCAGCAGTGCCGCGGTGCCCGCCTGTCGCCAGTACAGGGCCATGCCAGGATCCAGCAGCGCAGCCGTCTCAAGGTCGGTACGTGCGCGGGCTAGGTCGCCGCGGCCGCCTGCCACGAATCCGGCTTCGTACTTGACACCCGCGGCGAAGGTCAAGACGTAGGCGCAGAGCACGATGGTCGAGCCAGCCATGAACGCCACCTTCAGATGCGGCTGCCGCACAGTCTCGCCCGACGCGCTCGGTCCCCCGTGCGGGAGGGCGAGTGCCGTCCAGATGATGGCTGTCACGGCCAGGAAGCCGAAGTCGGTCGGATTCGAGTTGAGCCCGGCGAGAGCGAAGAACGCCAGTGGCCAGATCTCGACTGCCGAGCCATGGCGCATCAGCCTGCGGCCGACGCCAACCACCAGCGCACCCGCTGCCGCCAGCCCCGCGATTCCGCCCTCCGCCAGCAGTTGGAAGACCGCGCTGTCCGGGTGCCTGGGGCCGATCGCGTTGGTATTGAAGTAGTCGGTGAGTTGGAGGACCCACGGGAATGACCCTGGGCCGTAGCCAACCAGTGGCCTCTCGATCCATGCCTGCACGATGGCGCTCCACATGGCGTAACGCTGGCCGATCGTCTGCGGTGTCAGCAGTCGATCCCGGAGTGGCTCGACCGCGACGAGCGCCACACCCACGACCACGACTACCGCGCCAACGCCGATCCAGACCGACGGCCGCAGCCAGCGTCGCCTGCCGAGTATCCGCTGGGCCAGGATGACCAGGGTGGCACCCACGACGGCGAACCAGACGTTCCGCGAGCCCGCATTCAGCACGACCAGGCCGAGCACCAGGCCCATGCCTCCGATCGAGACCAGTCGTGCCCTAGCGAACCCCCCGGTCAGCCAGGCTGGAAACAGGAGGAGAGCCAACAACACCAGGTCGTATCGGTTGCCCCACTGCAGTCCGCTGAACGGCATCCCTGTCGGCGGTGGGGGCGACCAGCCAACGACCTGGACCCAGTCCATGATGGGTTGAAGCTGCTGCACCACCGCCAACGCGACGACGATCAGGAAGAGGACACGCATGGTGCCCTTGACCAAGCGCCGCGTTCGGGCGTCCCGGAAGACATCGCGCGCGACGAAGAGGCCCGCGGCGTAGGCCGACATCGACAGCACGGCATCCAGCGACTGGCGCGGGAACGCCGAGACGACCGATAGCCATGCGAACACGACGACGGCGCCAACGACCATCTTGTCGACTTCATCGGCGCTCGACGGCGCGCGCCAGAGGTACACCGTGAGAACGACGGCTGCGATCAGCCCGTTGAGCACCCGAAAACCAACGTAGAGCTCTCCGACTGGCGTGGCGCCGACGACGATCAGGTAGGCGATCGCGATCGGGATCCCGTAGGCCGGCACCCGGCCCAACCCACGACCAGATCGGGTTGTTGCCGGGCCCGCCTCGAGATCGCCGCCGTCCAGCTCCAACCGCCTCTAGCGCGAGCCGCGGACGAGGAAGAACACGGTCCGCAGCATGAGCCGGATGTCGGTTCGCAGCGAGTAGTTGCAGAGGTAGAACAGGTCGTAGGACAGCTTCGTCCGGGTGTCGAGCACCGTGTCCATGGCATATCCCTGCTTGAGCTGCGCGTGGCCGGTCAGGCCTGGGCGAACGAGATAGCGCAGTTCGTACAGGGGCAGCGCTGCGGTCATCCGCTCGGCAAATTCGAGCGATTCCGGCCGCGGGCCAACGATCGACATCTCGCCACGCAGGATGTTCACGAGCTGTGGCAGTTCATCGAAATGGATCCGGCGCAGGAGTCGCCCCACCCCGGTCACGCGATCGTCTTGGATGCGCGTGAAGCCCTGTTTGGCGGTGGCTTCGGGATCGTGGCGCATGGTCCGGAACTTGAACATGCGGAACGGCTCGTAGAAGCGGCCCTGGCGGGCATGGACGAAGAGGATCGGCCCCGGACTTGTCAGCTTGATCGCGAGGGCGATCAGCAGCATCACGGGCGACAACAGGACGAGCCCGACCGACGCAAGCACGACATCGAACAGTCGCTTGGTGGCAACCACCACGCCTTGGGGGCGCGCCAGCCCCTGGTCCAGGATCCAGCGTTTCGAGACATCATCGATCGGTAGTCGTTCCATCAGGCGCGTGTAGAAGTTGCGCTCGTTGACGATCGGCACATTCGCTCGCAGCGCGACCAGTGCGAACTCGACGGCTTCGTCGTCGGCCAGCGCGTCGCTCGCCACGACGATCTCGGCGAAATTCGCATCGATCAGTTCTCGCGCGGTCGGTTGTTGGCCCTGCTTGAACGCATCAGACCAGGCGACGGCCTCGTACATCCTGGTGTGGTCCTGGGCGGCCAGGCGGGCGAGCGCTTCGGACACCGGCCGCGAGTTGCCGATGACGGCGAACCGATACGGGTGCTGTCGGACGGCCCATGTGATCGCCCACCGCGCCAGCATGACGCCAGCGAGCGAGAGCATCGCCCCGTAAACGAGCGTCAGGCGACCGACCACAGCGTATAGCGCGAAGTAGTGGTAGGCGACGTTGATGATGCTGGCGAGGATGGCCGCGGTGATGGCGACGCGTGCAATGCCGAGGTACTCAAAGCGGCGGTCGCGGTCGTAGGAGCCCATGCCCAGCGAGATCGCGCCGAAGGCCAGCGCGAAGACCAGGCTCAGGGCCACGTATGGGCTGACCAGGTCGCGGTAGCCGCCGTAGGGGCTGATCCGAATGCCGATCTCGTAGAGCATCAGCGCCAGCGCCATATCGAGCAGCAGCCACGGCCAGCGATGCGTCGAGAACAGCACGCGGTTGAGGCGCGTGGGCAGGGGCGTCGAGCCCGCCCGCCTCGACGATTCGACGGTCAGCGCCTCGGCTCGTGCGTCCGGTCCAGCAGACACGATCCCGCCTGATCCTTCCAACCCACTGCTCGATGGAGCGGCATGGTAGCGGCCAATCCTACATCGGCGGCATGGCCCATCCGTACCGCGGCTCCGTCACTGCCGGCGCTCGGCGATCACCCCTTCCAGGAGCGATTCGTAGGTGTCGGTGATGGCCGCGATCGAGAACCGTGTCCGGATGAGCTCCCGACCGCGCTCGCCCATCCGTCTTCGTTCCTCCTCCGGCAGCTCCATCATCCGGAGCACGGCCGCCGCGAAGGCGGACGGGTCGCCGGGCTCAAAGCGAATGCCGGTATCGGTCTCGTCCACGACGGTCGGATGCGCCGATGCGATCAGCACCGGTCTGCCGGCCGCGAAGTAGTCGAACAGCTTGTTCGGGCTGAGGCCGTACTTGAGGAAGTCGGCGGCCCCGAGTTGAAGCAGTGCGGCATCGGCTCGGGCCAGGACCGCCGGGATGGCCTGTTTCGGAATGGGCGAATGGAAACGGACATGATCGAGGCCCAACGCCGCCGAGCGGGCCTCCAGCTCCTGCCGCCGGACGCCGTCGCCGACCATCAGGAACGCCAGGCGCCCCCAGGCCGCGGAATTGCGCGCCTTGATGGATGCGAGTGCGTCGAGGGCCGTCGCGAGATCCTGGGCCTCGCCCAGCGATCCGGTGTACGCGATGATGAACCGGTCCTCGAGCTCGTGGAGCATCGATCCGAGACTCGCCGGGACGTCCGTGCTGTTGGCCGTGACCGTGCTGGCGTTCGGAATGTGGACGAGCTTGGCAGGATCAATCCCCAGTTCTTCGAGGCGGAGCCGACCGCGCGGTGGGATCGACACGATCCGCGGGGCTTTGACGTAGAGATACCGCTCCAGGCGTTCGAGGCTGCGATGGGCCGGCCCGTTGCGTCGGATGGCACCGAGGTCGACCAGGGCAGAGGGCCAGAAGTCGCGGACCTCGAGCACCCATGGGATGTGCAGGCGCCGCGACGCGACCAGGGCCGCGAGACCTGCCAGCAGATGGGCGGATGACCCCACGATGACGTCCGGCCTCGGCTCCAGGCGCATGGCCGCCCTCGCGGCCGCCTGTCCGTAGCGCACCATGCTGACGATTCGGGCGCGACCGTTGCCGGAGTAGTCACCGGTGTTGAGCCAGGCGAAGCGGACACCGTCGGGGCCGATCTCGAGCCCACCTCGATCAGCCGAGCCCGACCGACGCAGGTAGTCGTAGGTGGATGCGATGATCGTGACGTCATGCCCGCGCCTGACCAGCTCGGCACCGATGTCCGCGTGCCGCGTGATGCCCGCCGCACCCGCAGGCCGCGCGTACTGGTTGAGAACTGCGACCCGCATCAGGGTTCCCACCGGCGTGACCGGAGGACCGCGAATACGGCCCCGCACAGTACGGCCGCTGTCGCGGTCGCCACG
Organism: Chloroflexota bacterium; assembly: GCA_020848055.1. Classification (GTDB taxonomy): domain Bacteria; phylum Chloroflexota; class Limnocylindria; order QHBO01; family QHBO01; genus JACDBZ01. The sequence goes on from JADLBB010000271.1 coordinate 11,531, forward strand.
ATCCACCTTGCAACGAATGGAACGACGGGGACCATCACCAGCAGCGCGATGCCAATCGCTCCCAGCATCGTGACCGCGAGGGCGATCCGGATGCGATCATCGAATGACACGCCGTCAGTCGTCCAGATCACCAACAGCAAGGCCGCACTCGGACCGGCCAATGCACCCATGCCGATGGCAACCTGCACCCCAGCATCGAGCAGTGCGGATGTGACGCCGACTTGAATGGCAGCACCGAGGATGGCCGCTGTGACAATGCGCCTTCGGCCCGTTTGCCGCACCGACGTGGCCACTGACAGCATGAAGAAGGCTGTTCCGAGCACGGTCGAGATCGCCAATCCTGGGAGTGATTGTTCGGCGCCCGCAAAGGCAGCCCCGGCGATCAGCAGGATGCTTTCATGACTGATCAGCGACAGGGCGAGCGCCGCTAGGCTGCCAGCCACGATTATCACCAGTACCTCGCGACCGATCGTTGCCTGCGTTTCGCGCGATGGCGATGAGGCCATGCTGGCAGGTCCCCATGCGAGCTGGAAAGCGGCCAACGGCAAGGCAAGCAATCCAGCCAATCTGAGGCTGACGGCCATATTGCCAACCTCAGCGAGACCAATCTGAGCGACAGTAGCGCGCACGGCATACAGCGCGATAATCGACGCCACCGCAATGACTGTGAATGGGGCGCCACCGGCCACCAGCGGCCAGGCGACGCTGAAGTCCGGCCGGTCCGCCGAGTCCCTGATCGACCACAGACCTAATCCGGTGCCGGCTACCGTTGCCGCAACGTACACGCCGACGATCACAACGACCGATCCGGTCACCAGCGCCGCGACGACCATTGCGGTGGCTTTCATGACGAGGTCGGCTGTCGACAGGACGGCGTAAGCGCTCGGTCGATCGTGAATGCGGTGGATGTTCCACGCCGCCCACTGGGTAGCCGTGAGTGGAGTCGCCAACCCCGCCAGGACCACGATCCATACTGCGTCGGCTTGCCGCCACAGGCTGCCGGCGATCCAGTCGCTAGCCATCAGCATGCCCAGGCCCAGGCACAACCCGAGCCCCGCCGCCGTTACGAGGTATGTCGTCAGGACGGTCTTCCGGCGTGCCGGTTCGCGGGCGACGATCGTCGCGGCTGGGAGCTCGGCAGACATGCCGCCCACGATCGCCGCCAAACCGATCAGACCGACCGCCAGGTCGACCAGACCGTAGTCGGCTTGGCCAAGCGTGCGGGTCAGAACGGGAATCGTGACGAGGCCCGTGAGTTTGCCGACGGTTCCTGCAAGGGCGTAAGTGGCGGAGCCGCTCACCAGCCTCTGTGCCGTGACTCTCTGGTCCATCAGCTATTTCGCCGTCGCGATGACGCGCCGATAGATCGCAAGGAGCTGTTGCGCGATCCGTTCTGGATCGTGATGCGTGCGAACCCAGGCCGCTCCATCCCATCCCAACTCCTCCAGCCGGTGGGGATCGCCCAATAGCCCTGTGACGGCCTGCGCTACCGCGGATGGGCCGGACGCAGAAATGATCGGGGGCGCGTCAGGGTACAACCGCTCATCGATCCAGCCGACCACAGGTTTTCCAATGGCCATCGACTCGAGCTCGACAACGCTCACGATTCCGAGCTTCAACTGCCCAATGATCACTCTCGATGAGGCGAGCCGCCTAATGAATGTGTCGTGGGCTACGAAGTCCAGTCGCTCCCATGGACCTGCCTCGAAGGCTTGGCCACTCATGGCGGCAATTCGAACTCCCGGTTCTGCCGCGGCGATCAATCGCAGCGCCGCAAAACTCATGTCGGCGCCTTTGATCGATAGAGCGGCTGACGCGGCGAACACGTCTCGGACGGCCTCGCTCTTCACCGGGCCGATTGCTATCGGCGCCGGGAGATGCTGCGCGTCGGGCCGCCACCGCTGAACGTCGGTAGCTAGGTCGGGAGTACTGAAGACGACGGCGTCTGCCGCGTGTAGTAGCCGGCGGTAGCCGGCCAGCCTCCACCCCCGGACTCCCCGGATGTCGCTTCCATGGATGTGGAGGACCCACGGGATCCGGGTCGAGCGCGGCAGAGCGGTCCCGATCAAGCCATTCGGCAGCCAGTGGATGTGCATGACGTCTGGGCGCGGAATGAGGCTGTCGATGCGCAAGCGGGTCTTGCGAGCATCGAGATAGCGCGGGAGGAAGGCCATAGGCTTGAGTAGTGGGTTCCATCGGGATCCCGCTTGGCGGACGGGAACGAACACGACCCGCGCACGATCCCCAAGGGCAGCGGCCAGCCCTTGCCCCACGCCCGATTCGTCGCTGACTTGGGCGACGTTAACAACTCGCTCTGCCATTTCGATCGCAGCCTAGGGCATGCGACATAGAACACAACCACCCGGATGTACACCGAGGTGGGTATGCTCCGTGAGTGGACTTATCATCGCAGCCACCAGCCAGCGCGCACAGCGAGGAGGCGCCTGCGACCATCTGCTCCCGCTGCATCATGGATCGTTCGGATCCGGCCATTTCGTTCGACGGGGCGGGAGTTTGCAACCACTGTCGGCAAGCTCAGCACTGGCTCGCGCAGGTGCATCCGACGGCGGAGCAGTCCGCCCGGCAGCTGACCGAGCTGAGCAATCGGATCAAGAGAGCCGGGGGTGGCGGGTCGCACGACTGCGTGATCGGTCTGAGCGGCGGGGTCGACAGTTCCTACACGGCCCTCCTGGCACACCGGTACGGCCTCCGGTCCCTCGGGGTTCATTTCGACAACGGCTGGAATTCGGAGCTCGCGGTCGAGAACATCCAGCGCCTTGTCGAGTCGCTCGACATGGAGCTCGTCACGTATGTCGTCGACTGGCCCGAGTTCAAGGACCTCCAGCGTTCGTTCCTGAAAGCCTCGGTCGTCGACTTCGAGTTGCCTACGGATCACGCGATCCTGGCCACGATGCTCAACGTGGCCCGCGAGAGGCGCATCCATTACGTGCTAATGGGGACGAACGTGGCTACCGAGCACGGACTGCCTCCTGCGTGGACGTGGCTGAAACTTGATTGGACGAATATCAAGGGTATCCACGCTGCACACGGAAGCGTGCCGCTGCGGACATTCCCGCATGTCGGCACTCTGCGGTGGGGTCTGATCCGCGTGCTGGGAGCAGGGCTTAAGGTCGCGCGGCCTCTCAATCTCATCGACTACCGGCGCGAGGCCGCCGCCGCCGAACTTTCGAGCGAAGTGGGCTGGCGCGAGTACGGTGGCAAGCACCACGAGTCCCTGATCACGAAGTTCTACCAGGGCTACCTCCTTCCAACGAAGTTCGGTATTGACAAGCGCCGAGTTCACCTGTCCGATCAGATCCGCAACGGTGAGATCAGCCGGGAATCTGCGCTGGCCGCGATCAGCGAGCCCGCATACATGCCGAATGAGTTAGTCCGGGAGCGGGGCTACGTTCTGAAGAAGCTTGGCTTCTCGCCCGACGAGTTCGACGAGATCATGCGAACGCCGCCGCGCCCGCACGACGACTATCCCTCGGACCATTGGTGGGCGAGCAAGCTGAGAGCGCTAGTCCGACCGATCGGTCGCCTGTGAAGAGTCTCCGCTGAAGAGAGCGGACCGAATCGCATATGGCGGGTACGTGATGAGTACGGCGCGGTGTGGTCCGTGGAAGACGAACATGCTCCCTGCAGCGGCCGCGGACGCGCCACCCAGCCGGACGACGTCGCGCAAATCATCGCGACTATCTGCGCCGCCACAGGCAATGACCGGAACTCGAACGATCTCTGCGACGAGACGCACGAGGTCGAGGTCATATCCGGTACGCGTCCCGTCTCGGTCGACCGATGTCAACAGGATCTCGCCAGCGCCGAGTTCCGCCATGTGCTGGGCGTGGGCCTCGACCGGCAAGGATGCTGGCCGAGTGGCCGACCGCGACGCCACCTCGTAAGTACCGTCAGGTCGCCGGATCGCGTCGATCGACACCACCAGAGTAGAACTTCCGAGGCGATCGGCGATCTCGGAGACCAGCTCGGGTCGCTCCACAGCTGCGGTGTTCACGACCACCTTCTCGACGCCGAGCTGGATGAGCCGGTTGGCGGCCTCGACGCTTCGAATGCCACCGCCGTAGGCGACGGGCATGAAGGCCTCAGTCACGATCTCGCTTATCGAGGCCTCGTGCGGTGCTGCATCGGTTCGGGAAGCGTCGATGTCGAGAACGACCAGTTCGTCGGCCTGCTTGTCGTTGAAGATCCGAACGGCGTTGATCGGATCACCAACGTACTGAGCGTCGGTGAACCTCGTGGTCTTGACAAGGCGGCCCTGGGACAGCGTGAGGCAGGGAATGATGCGCGGGATCACGGAGCCTGGAGCTCGATGAACCGTCGGTACACCTCGGCGCCGAACGCGTGACTCTTCTCCGGGTGGAACTGCGTGCCGAGGATGTTGTCCCGGTGAACAGCCGCCGGAAACTCGTACCCGTATGTCGCCGTGGCAGCGACGTCGGTGGGATCGGAGCATACGAGGTGGTAGCCGTGGGAGAAGTAGAACCGCAACTCCTCCGCGCCGGGCGCGAGGATCGGGCTTGGCCTGGTTGGGGCGACGATCTCCCAGCCCATGTGGGGCAGCGGGAGCGGCGGCCCGCTGTCGAACGAGAACGCTCGTACCTCTGCATCGATCCATCCCAGGCCTTGGCGGACCCCTTCCTCGCTGGACTTGGCCATGAGCTGCATGCCCAGACATACGCCGAGGACCGGGGTCGCGTCCTCGATCACACGCTGCTGGAGGACGTCCACCAAGCCAAGCTCGGTCAGGCGCTCCATCGCTCCGTCCCACGCACCAACCCCAGCGAGAATGATCTTGTCGGCCTGCCGGATCTCGGCCGGATCGGTAGTCCGTACCGAGTCAGCGCCCAAGTGGGCCAGCATGTTCTGGACAGAGCCCAGGTTGCCCATGCCGTGATCAACGACTGCAATCAACTCCCACTCCCAAGACGCACCGCTGGGGCGGTGCCGCAAGTCGCCTGTGTGTCATGCGTCCGCCGCAAAGTCATCGGCCGCACGGCGTAGGCAGGCCATTCCGCTCATCTTGGCCAGCACCCGCAGTTGGACTACGTGGAGCGAGTGATACTCCGGATAGCGACGTGAGCCGTCGATCTCGTAGGTGCTGAGCCCGCCTGGTGTCCGGAACCTGTGGACATCACGAGCGATGACCTCGATGACGTGCTCAGTGTACGCCCTCACCTGAGCGTCGCCGGTCGCCTGCCAATACTCGTACAGCCCGCCGACTGCGAAGACCGCGCCGTTGAGGACGTGGGGGAAGTAGACGTACTCCAGCAGCCAGCCATCGCTGGCGACGAGGGGCGAACCGGGCCGGATTGTCAGGTACACTGCGGCGGCCTCGTCGAGCATCCCGAGCTTGGCAAACAGCCCGAGCGCTTCGCCCTGATCCATGGCCGAGTACCACGGAGCAACCTGATTCGTGGACGGCCAGTCGAAGCCATAAGCGAACCAGCCGCTGGCGTTCTGCGCCCATAGCTCGTCGGCCATCACGCGGGCGTCAGCTCGCCCGGCCAAGAGTCTAGCTTGAGCCGCATGGGCGAGCAGGCCCGGGTGGAAGCCCTCGGCCCACGGTTCCGGGTCGGGATCGACTGTCGCGTACATCGGGTCGAGGGCGACGTCCGCAACGAGCTGCGCGCGCTCATCGCCATCACAGTAAGGCGCGACATAGCCGCCGATCGCGCTGATGAAGATGATCGTCACGCCAGCCAGGCAGCCTGCCAGCAGCACACGGCCTCGTTTCGTCACATGCATTCACCGGGCGGAGCCAACATGGGACTGGAACGCATGGCTATTCGCTCAGGTCTGCTTTCTGGCGATCACGAAGGTGCACGCACCATCATCGACGCGGGGCTTCGGCATCAGGCCCAGGAGGCCAAGCGCAGTCCGCAGGAGCGCATAGGGCCAGCGGCCAGGCCCACGGAGGTCGAAGCGGCCGGCGTAGCTGAACTGAAGGTCTCTGAAGCCTGCCGACAAGAGATGCTCACGCATGAGCCAGTCAGGCATCAACGTGCGATGTCCACTGTCGTGATACTCACGTGACCCGAAGTAGCTTGGCACCCCACGAACCAGATACTTGATTCGTGAGCGAGGATGGCCGAGGTTGGGCGTCGATGCGATCAGCGTGCCATTGGGCTCGAGGAGCGCATTGAGATTGCGGAGCGCCGCTAGGGGGTTCTCCACATGTTCCAGCACTTCGATGGCGAGGATCGCAGCGAACATCTGTTCGGGCCTGGTGTCGGGATCCGTGACATCCCATGCGAGAACTGGCGCTGTCGCGCGGTAGTCCCCGACATCGAGGTCGGTCGCGGTGGCCGCGAAGCCCGCGTCTAATAGTCTCTGCGTGAGTGCCCCTGCCCCGCAGCCGACGTCCAGCACCGCTTCACCGGCGGCGATGTGGTGACGGGCGAGCAGCAGAGCGTGGTCATGGACGCCTTCGGCGGCGTGCATCGGGAGCCCTCTGTAGTCTCGACCGGTGTCGGCACGATGCACGATCGACCGGTGGTCAGCCGTGGTCATGCGCAATCCCCTAATGGTAGACAGTAGCGAACCAACTGCCACAAGAATAGGCGCGTCACCGTCGAGCTGACGGTCCGACGTTTCTTGCTCTGGCGGGCGGCGCCCCGCCGCCCGTTTCATCCCTTCCATTCCCGACTGAAGCCGCTGAGGCTCAGCGTGGGAGCCTGTCCCGATCGGCACATGGCCCCCTACCGCGTGCCGCGTACTGGTCTTGGGATGCCATCTGCAGCCGCACCATGGCCGGGGCGGCGGCTAACAACCCTAGGTACGGTACCAGCAGGTAGCCGCGGAACAGGTCCGGGGCGGGCAGGATCATGGCGACGGTGAGCAGGAAGAAGCCGATCGGTCGTGGCGCTCGCCAGGCGCCGACCAGGAAGACCGCCGCCAGGGCGTAGCCCGGCCAGGTGGCGCCGGTGGCGCACGCCAGGGACGGCAGCGCCCAGTCCGGGCACCCGGGCCACCCGTTCATCCAGGCCGTCAGCCAGTCGGACCACAGACCGATGGTCGCGAGGCCCAGGCTGATCGGCACCAGCAGCGCCGGCCACCATCGGACGGCCAGCATCGGATAGATCTTCAGCGACCCGGCCGATGCAGCCGCCACCGATCCCCATCGGGGATACAGGTAGGCAAGGCCGATGCCGGCCGCCACCCACGCCGATGCCTGGCCCGATCCGACGTCCATCGGCAGCAGCATGGTCACCCCGAATGCCAGCAGCGCGATGCGCCGCCCCCGTTCCCGCACCATCAGTGCCGCCACCACGCCGACGGCCAGGCCGCCGCCGAAGGCCCATGCCCGCAGGAGCCCATCGCCGCCCCAAGTCAGCGGGACCAGCAGTGGCAACGACGCCGGCGGGTAGATGTAGCCCAGCCCCAGCGCGATGGTGTGCAGCTCGTATGGCTGCATCTGCATCGGCGTGTAGGGCGAGCCGCCGGCGAGCCATCGGTCCACGGCGATGACGTAGCTGACCGCATCGGCCATGTCTCCGGTGTAGGCCGTCCATGCCACGACCGCGATCCCGTACGCCGCCAGCGCCAGCAGCGCAACCTCAACGGCCACGCCGATCCAGCCCGTGCGCGCCAGCCGGATGACGGCCGAAGTCATCGGCTCATTCTGCCTGTGCGCGGGAGGGCACGCTCGGTGCTTCCCGCTGACCCGATCAGGGTCCGAGCGAGTGCAGGCGGACCCTCCGGCTGCCGCAGGTGCGCTGGCCCTGGCCCTGCACTCGCGTGGCTCACCACCGTCCCGGATCGTCCGATTGTGATCGCCTCTGTCGCCTCTGGGCCGCAATCGGCCGTGGCGGGCTGCTTGTGAGTCAGCGTGACCCGTCGAGGCCGCCGCCCACGCTCGGGGACGGCTTGTCGCGGCCGCAGGCTGCCCACAACGCGCCGAATCGGGCCGATTGC
>JADLBB010000272.1 GCA_020848055.1 Chloroflexota bacterium
CGCGACGTGTCGACCGATGGTGAGATCCGGATGGGCGGCACGGCCGCCGTGTTCGGCGCCCGGGCGAAGGTCAAGCTTCGTGATGGCCGGGTCGTGGCTGAGGAGCTGGCCGACTCGGCATTCAACAACACGTTGAAGCGTGGCGACATCTTCCTGTTGTGGCAGCACAACCCGGCCGAGCCGATGGCCCGCACCGGAGCCGGGTCTTTGGACCTGTCCGTCCGAGCCGATGGCAAGCTGCCCGGGCTGGACTGGCAGGCGCAGAACATGCCGCTAACCCAGCGGGTGAAAGACGCGGCAGCGTTGCTCGAGGCCAACGTGATCGACAAGATGTCATTCGGGTTCGTGGTCCCCAAGGGCGGAGACACGATCGAACCCCAGGAGGACGGCACGCTTCTGCGTCGCATCCACGATCTCCGTCTCGCTGAGATTTCGCTGGTGACCTGGCCGGCGTACCAGGAGACGTCGGCGTCGCTGCGGGCCGACGCGTTCGGCATGTTGTGCCGTTCGCTCGGTCTGAGCGAGGACGAGATCCTGACCCGCATGTCGCACAACGACATGACCGACCTTGATACACTGCGAGCGTCGACCGCTTCCCAGCAGGTCGAGCCGGGGGCCGTAACCACCTCGGAAGATGCCCAGCGGGCCGTAACCACCGCCACGGCAGGGATTCACTCATCCGACTCCCTCGCGTTGAAGCGCCTGCTTCGGCTTGCCGCCACGCCCGGGGATCTTCCGAAGGAACTGTTACGTGGAGTACTTCCAGCGCCAGAAGCTGGTTGACGAGCGCGCATCTGCCTGGGCTGAGGCTGTCGAACTTCTGACGGTCGCCGCCAACGAGGGGCGCGCCATGTCGACCGAAGAGAACGAGAAGCATGAGCGCCTGTGCGCTCAGGTCGACTCGATCGACAAGACCATCAAGTCCGCCGAGCGGCACGCCGCAATCGACCAGCGCCACGCCGAGATCGACGCCGAAAACGCCGAACGTCGAGCGTTCACCACCGGCACCTCTATCGAGCAGGCCCGCGACGAGGTCCGGGACTACGAGGAGGCGTTCACCACCTACGCCGTCCAGGGTCGCGAGGCCCTCACCGCCGAGCAGCGGCAGGCCCTCGAGGCCCGTCTCGCCGAGCAGCGTGCCCAGGGCGTACTCACCGGCGCGGGCGGCGGCTACGCGGCCCCTGCCGGGTTCTGGTCGAAGATCACCGAAACCATGCTGTTCTACGGCGGCATGATGGAGGTCGGTGTCGAGACGATCACCACGAACACCGGCAACCCGCTGTCGTGGCCGACGAACGACGACACCAGCAACACCGGTTCGTGGGTCGGTGAGAACGCCGACGCTGGCACGTCGACCGATGTCAGCTTTGGAGCTCGCACTCTGTCGGCGCACATCCTCACTTCCGGCGTGCACAAGGTGTCGCTGTCCTACCTCCAGGACGTCGACCCGGTCGCCGCCGAAGGGTTCCTTACCCGTGCGCTCGGCCGGCGCAACGGTCGTGCGCTCAACACGGCGCTCACCACCGGGTCCGGCGTCGGACGCCCCTACGGCATCGTCAACGGCCTTTCGACCGGCAAGACCACGTCGTCCGCGACGGCGATCACCTACGCCGAGCTCATCGACCTCGAGCACTCGGTCGACCGCGACTACCGGACGAATGCCCGGTACATGATGCACGACCTGATCCTCGCCTACATGCGGAAGATCGTCGACAGCAACGGCATGCCGGTTTACCAGGTGTCCTACAGGGTCGGCGAGCCCGACTCCATCAACGGCCGGCCCCTCGTCGTCAACAACGACATGGACAGCACCGTTGCCACCACCAAGAAGACCGTGGCGTTCGGCGACTTCCGGTCCTCATACGTCTACCGGACCGTGTCCGGCGGCCAGGTCATGCGGCTCACCGAGCGGTACGCCGAGTACGGCCAGGTCGGGTTCGTCACGTTCTCCCGTCACGACGGGCTCGTTCAGGACTCCAGCGCCGTCAAGCTGCTGGTCCAGGCGTAAGGAGGATCAGAAACATGCCTTGGCGCAAGGATCTCGACAAGGAAATCTCAACGTCCGTGAGCGTCGCCCAGGGCGCGCTCAAGACCACCACCACCACCGGGACCGGGGTCGATACCTCCGGGTTCAACTCCGTCGCGGTGCTGCTGCTCCCGGGGGCCATCACCGATGGCACCCACACCCCGTCGATCGAGGAGTCCGACGCTTCCGGCTCGGGTTACTCGACGGTGGCGGCGGCCGATCTGTCCGGCACCCCTGCCGCGCTGACCGCCAACACGATCCAGGAGATCGGGTACAAGGGCCGCAAGCGGTACGTCCGTGTGGTGGTCACCGTATCCGGTTCCCCCGCCACCGGCGGCTACTACGGCGCCTACGTGGTTCGTGGCGGTGCTCGGAGCCTGCCGCAGTAATGCGTGTCCGGCTCACTCAGTCGCTCACCGGCTTCCGTGACGGCATCGCGTGGCCTGAGGCTGGTCAGGAGATCGAGCTCCCCGATTGGGAGGCCGAGAACCTGATCGGCGTCGGCTACGCCAAAGCGGTCGCCGACGAGCACGTTGAAACCCCCGAAGACGGGGGCGAGATCGTCGCCGCCTCGGGCGGGGCAGGCGACGACGCGGGGTCCGAGGCTGCGCTGCCTGCGGACTCGGGCCCCGCGCCTGATGGCAAGCGGACCCGTCGGGAGGCGTGACCCGTGACGTATTGCTCGCTCGACGAGGCCCGGGACTGGGTGGCGATCAACGACAGCGTCGATGACGCCGAGTTGTCGGCCGTACTCAACGCCGCGAGCAATGCCATCGATACGCGGTGCGGGCAGACGTTCGACCAGCCTTCTGGCTCGGCGTCTGCCCGCCTGTTCAGAGCCACGCACTGGGATCATCTCGACCTGGGCATGTGGCGCTCTGTTGTCGGCGACACGGCCGGCATGATCGTCAAGACCGACGACAACGACGACGGAGCGTTTGAAACGACGTGGTCCGCGTCCGACTGGTTCACCGAGCCGCTGTCCGGCGTGGGCGCCAACGGGCGCACCGGTTGGCCCGTGACCAAGATCGTGACAACTGGAACCCGTTCCTTCCCGATCCGCACCCGACGCCCAGGCGTGCAAGTGACCGCCATATGGGGCTGGGCGGCGGTCCCTGACGCCATCACGCTGGCATGTCGGATGCTCACGATCGCGTGGCATGCCCGCCGGTCGACAGTGACGGGGCAGGGCGGGTTCGAGAATTTCTTCTCGTCCGCGATCTCGGACGACTCAACGATCTCGGACTTGCTCGAGCCCTACCGGATCGGTACGGCCATGGCCGGTTTCGCATGAACCCGAACATTTCGATCGACGGGTTGCTCGAGGCGCAGCGGGCGTTGCGCAAGGCCGGCGGCACCCCGGCCGACGCCAGGGCGATGAACCGGAAAGTGGTCGACGAGATCATCGTGCCGGAAGCGAAGCGGCAGGTCCCGGTCCGGTC
>JADLBB010000273.1 GCA_020848055.1 Chloroflexota bacterium
CGTGTCGTCAACGATGCGCTCGCCGTGCGGGCCGCGCTCGTCGATCGCGTCGCCGGCGAACTGGACGGCCAGGGCGCGCACGCCCGGCGCGCCCCATTGCTCATCGGTCATCTCGGTTCCATCGGGCGCGAACCAGGTCAGGTCCTTGACCCGCGAGCCGCGGATCTGGCGGCCCTGGAAGAAGCGGCGGCGGCGCAGCACCGGGTGCGTGCGGAACAGCGCGATGAGCGATCGCGTGAAGGCCAGCAGCTGCCGGTCGCGGCGGTCGAGATTCCAGTCGAACCAGCTGATCGGGCCGTCCTGGGCGTAGCCGTTGTTGTTGCCGCGCTGGGTCCGTCCGATCTCGTCGCCGCCGAGCAGCATCGGCACACCCAGGCTGAGGACCAGGGTGGATAGCAGGTTGCGCTTCTGGCGTTCGCGCTGCTCGAGGATGACCGCGTCATCGGTCTCGCCCTCGATCCCGAAATTGCTGCTGTTGTTGTCGTTGTCGCCGTCGCGGTTGTCCTCGCCGTTGGCCTCGTTGTGCTTGCGCTCGTAGCTGACCAGGTCGTGCAGCGTGAAGCCGTCGTGGCTGGTGACGAAGTTGATGCTGGCGTGCGGCTGCCGACCCGAGCCGGCGTAAAGGTCGGATGAGCCGGTCAGCCGGTAGCCCAGCTCGGCCGCCTGGCCGCCGATGCCCTTCCAGAAGCGGCGCACGGTGTCGCGGTACTTACCGTTCCACTCGGCCCAGCCGACCGGGAAGTTGCCGACCTGGTAACCGCCCGGGCCGACGTCCCATGGCTCGGCGATGAGCTTGACCTGGCTGATGACCGGGTCCTGGTGAATGATGTCGAAGAAGCTGCCGAGCTTGTCCACGTCGTGCAGCTCGCGGGCCAGGGCCGAGGCCAGGTCGAAGCGGAAGCCGTCGACGTGCATCTCGGTCACCCAGTAGCGCAGCGAGTCCATGATCAGCTGCAGGACGCGGGGAGACGTGGCATCGAGCGTATTGCCGGTTCCGGTGTAGTCGACATACCGGCTGCGGTCGTTGGGGTCCAGGCGGTAGTAGTCGAAGTTGTCGATGCCGCGGAAGCTCAGGGTCGGCCCGAGGTGGTTGGACTCGCCGGTGTGGTTGTAGACGACGTCCAGGATGACCTCGATGCCCGCGTCGTGGAAGCCGTGGACCATGGTCTTGAACTCGCGGACCGGCTCGCCGGTGGCGCTGTAGCGCACGTCGGGCGCGAAGAAGCCGATGGTGTTGTAGCCCCAGTAGTTGACCAGGCCGCGGTCGACCAGTTGGCGCTCATCGACGTGCTGGTGGACCGGCAGCAGCTCGACCGCCGACACCCCCAGGGTGCGAAGATGGCTGATCGCCGGCTCCGACGCCATCCCGGCGTACGTGCCGCGCAGGTCGGGGGGCACATCGGGGTGTTGCTGGGTGAAGCCCTTGACGTGGGTCTCGTAGATGAGCGTGTCGGCGAGGTCGGTGCGCGGCGGTGCGTCGCTGCCCCAGCTGAACGCCTGGTCCACCACCACGCCCTTCGGCACGAAGCGCGCGCTGTCGCGCTCGTCGGGGGCCTCGGGCCCCTCGCCGATGCGGTAGCCGAACAGCGAGTCGTCCCAGCGCACCTCGCCATCGATCCGCTTGGCATACGGGTCGATCAGCAGCTTGGCCGGGTTGAACCGATGCCCCTCGCCCGGCGCGTACGGACCGTGAACGCGGTAGCCGTAGCGCTGTCCCGGCCGCGCATCGGGCAGGTAGCAATGCCAGACGAGGTCGGTCTGCTCGGTCAGCCGGACGCGCTGCTCGCCGCCCCCGTCATCGTCGAACAGGCACAGTTCGACGGACTCGCCGTGCTCGCTGAAGATCGCGAAGTTGACCCCGGAGCCATCCCAGGTCGCGCCGAGCGGATACGGGTTGCCACGCCAGACTCGCACGGCCACCTCAGGCGTCGCCGGCCGCTGTCTCGGTCCCAGGGGTGGGGTTCGTTCGTGGCGCCATCACCGGAGCCTACCAAACGAGCCGTCGCCCGATCCGCGCGGGTGGCGAACCCGATACCCTCTGCGCGTGACGAACGCCCTCGATCCAGCCGGCGAGAACGACTCGGCTCCGATGTTCTGCTATCGGCATCCGAAGCGCGAGACGTGGGTCCGCTGCGGCCGATGCGACCAGCCGATCTGCTCGCAATGCGCCATGCAGGGGCCGGTCGGCTTCCGCTGCCGAGAGTGCGGGCGTCCGGCCTACGACCCGTTGACCTCGATGCGCCCCGCGCAGGTGGCCATCGCGCTCGCGCTGGCCGTGGCGGGCGGAGCCGTCGTGGGCGTGATCAGCACGCGCATCGGCATCTTCGGACTGTTGCTGGCCTGGCTGGCGGGCGGGGTCATCGCCGATGCGGTCATGCGCTTCGTGGGCATCAAGCGCGGTCCGCTCATGGCCGGCACCCTGTTCGGTGGGATCGTCATCGGCGCCGCGGCGGCCTTCGTCCTTGATGCCGTCGCCCTCTCCGGTGCTGGAGGTGACGGCATGCTGGCCGGGTACCTGTACAGCCAGGGGCCGTGGGCCGCGCTCGCCGCGGGCATCACCTGCTTCGGAGCCTGGTCGCGCCTGCGCTTCTGACCTCGCCGGTCAGGCCGATCGCGCCAGGCGTTCGACCGCGGCCAGTGGCAGCCACAGCCACGCCGGCCGATTGGCGGCCTCGTAGCGGACCTCGTAGCACCCCTTCTCCAGTTCGAACGCGTCGAGCAGGGGCGCATCGGATGGTGTGACGCGTCCGTACGCATCTAGGAACGCGGACCGGGCAGACGGCAGCCAGGCGTCCGGATCGGGTGCGGCCGTGCGCGCCGCGTAGTCCAGGCTGCGCAGCATGCCCGCCACATCGCGCAGCGGGGACGACGGTTCACGCCGATCGGCGAGCGGGCGAGCCGGCTCGCCCTCGAAGTCGATGACGGTCAGCCCGCCGTCGACCCGGACCAGGACCTGCCCCAGGTGGTAGTCACCGTGGATCCGGCTGACCTGCGCCGCGCCGCTGGCCGAGCCGAACGTGTCTGCGAAGCGCTCGCGGACCGCGGGCGCGAGAGCCACCAATCGGTCGTGCGGCTCGCCCGACAGCGATCCAACCGCCTGCGCCAGCTGCTGCTCGGCCGAGGCGCACCACGAGGCCGTCTCGGCCACGCTCGCCGCGCGCGACGGGAACCCCGGCACGTCGGGGCGGGAGGCGAGCGCCGCGTGCAACCTTGCCGTCAGGTGGCCGACCTGCGCCGCCAGGGCCACGCCGGACTGCGGGTCGCGGGCGA